>JBEKGT010000165.1:0-5334 GCA_050012655.1 Gemmatimonadales bacterium
AGGTGGTCACCAACAACACCGCCTACGGGACGACGAGCGCCGAGTTCCTGCTGATCCCGGCGACGGCGCGGGGCTCGGCGCTGGGCAGCTCGTACGCCGCGCTCTCGAACGACCTGGGTTCCATGTACTACAACCCGGCCGGGCTCGCACTGATGGACCGTCCGGGCGTGATGGCCAGCACGATGACCTACCTCGCCGGGACGAAGTACGCGTACGGCGCGTTCGGGGTCCCGTTCGGGGGTGGCTCGCGGGCGGTGGGGTTCGCCGTCACGACCTTCGGGTTCAGCGATCAGCCGGTGTACACCGTCGACGACCCGCAGGGGACGTCGGGCCAGGTGTACTCGGTGCGGGAAACGGCGGTATCGGGGACGTACTCCCAGCAGTTCTCCGACCGCTTCTCGGCGGGCCTGTCGGTGAAGTTCATCAACGACCAGCTGGGTGAGGTGTCGGGTCAGGCGTTCGCGGTGGACTTCGGCACGAACTTCCACTCGACGCTGGCGGGGCGCGCGATCCGCGCGGCGTTCGTGATCAGCAACCTGGGCACGAATCTGCGCCACAGCGGCAGCCCGCTCGACGTGCTGTACCAGCGGCAGCCGCCGGCCGGCCAGGACCAGGTCCCGCAGGAAGATGCCAAGGCGGATCTCCAGACCAAGGACTGGAGCCTGCCGGTCACCTTCCGCGTGGCTCTCGCGTATGACGCTTTCGCGACGTCCCTGAGCCGCCTCACGGTGCTGGGGGAGTTCAACCAGCCGAACAACTCGCAACCGGGCTTCAGCTTCGGGGGCGAGTACAACATCGCCCTCGGCCAGTCGGGCTTCTCGCTCGCGGGCCGGCTGGGCATGACGTACGCGGCGGACGACAACATGAAGGCGCCCGGCGCCACGGATGCGGGCTACGCCGGTTTCGACACCACCGAGAAGAACCAGCAGTACCGGATCTCCGCCGGCGGCGGGCTGCGCTACGCGAAGAGCGGTTTCGGCATCGGGTTCGACTACGCGTACCGGAGCTACGGCCTGCTGGGCGGCGTCAACATGCTCGGCGTTTCGCTCAACTGGTAGTCGCGGAATCAGCGCCGGGGCCGGTTCGTCCGGCCCCGGCCGTCAGGATACGATGACAGGGTCTTACGTGGCACCGGCGATCGCAGCGCTGCTGTTGGCGACCGGAGCCGGTGTCGGCAGACAGCAGGGCGGCGACCAGCCGCTGACGGTGCAGACGGTCCGGTTCTACAGGCCGGCCAGCGGCACCACGACAATCGAAGGGGTGTGCGAGCTGCGCCTGTCGGCGCTGGTCTCGAGGGTGGCAGAGGCGGTCCGCTACCGGTTCGAGGTCGCTGTGGCCGACAGTACCGGGCTGGAGCTGCAGCGCAGTGGATGGGCGCGCGACGTGCCGCCAGCGGTGGCGCGTGCCCAGGGTGCGACGGTGATGGAGTCGTTCGGTTTCACCGCTGCGCCCGGTCTGTACCATGTGCGTCTGCGGGCGGTCCCCGAGGGAGGGACGGCGATCGAACGGGACATCGAGGTGCGGGCCTATGCGAGCCGCCCACCGGTCTCGGACCTCGTCCTCGGAGTGGGCGCGAGCCGGGTCATCGCCGATACGGAGATGGCCGCTCCCGGCGAGATCCAGCGGGCGGGTCTGGCGATGCGGACCGCTCCCGTTCCGCGCCTCAGCCCCACGGAAGCCGCGCTGACGTACTACGCGGAGCTGTACCCGTGGGCCGGAGGGGCGACGGCCGGGGACCTGTGGGTGGACGTGCTCGAAGCGGGCGGACGGCAGATCGTCCACACCTCGCCTCGCGCCATCCGGGTGGACCCGCAGGGGGGCGCGACCCGCGGTTCGGTCGATCTGACGGGCTTGCCCGAGGGATCGTTCCGGCTGCGGCTCAGCGTCCGGCTCGGGGACTCCACCTTGACGGTGGAGGCGCCGTTCCGAATGGGCGCGCTCGCGGTGGCCGCGGCCGATGCCGGCCCGGCGCCCGGTGGCACGGACCGGTTCGAGGGGGCTTCGGAGGCGCGGCTCGATTCGCTGTACGCGCCGCTGACGTACCTCTTGGATGCTCGAACGGAGGAAGGCATCTACGATCGCCTGTCGGTGGAGGGGAAGCGGCGGTTCCTGCGCGAGTTCTGGCGGCGCCGCGCCGCGACTTCGGGCGATGCGAGCAACCGTGCGATGGCGGATTTCTACGGCGCGGTGGCGTACACCAACGAGGCGTTCCGCCAGAGCCGGGCGGGTTCGATGCTCGGCTGGCGCTCGGACCGCGGGCGCATCTACCTGCGGCATGGAAGACCCGACGAGGTGCTGCGGCGGCCGGTGGCGTCGCCGAGACCCTATGAAGTGTGGAAGTACACCAGGGACCGTCCGTACTGGTACGTGTTCTTCGATCGCAATGGGATGGGCGACTACGCGCTCATCGGCACCAACGATCGGCGGGAACCCGGGTTGCAGGAGTGGCAGACGTACCTGGGGGACGAGGGCGCGGACGATGTGAGGCGGTTCCTGGGTATCACGACGACGGATAACTAGCTTGAGCGAACACCATAGAGGTCCCACGATACCTGAGCGAGGGGCATCATGAAGCATCTGAGTTTGATCGTGCTTGCTGTCGCGTTGATCGCGGTCGGCGCTACTGCATGCTTCAAGGACCCGGCCAGTTCGTTGCGGAATGGTCCGAACCATATCGAGCTGACGCGGTCCAGCTTGTTCCTGAACGTCGGCGACAGCGTCTCCGTGCGGGCGGTGGTGAAGGACGAGCAAGGGAACACCTACGACGCTGGGGATGCCGTCTGGACGAGTTCCGTCCCGGCGGTGGCCGCGGTTCGCCTCGACTCGACCTACGCCATCCCCTTCGACGCCTTCAGCCAGGCGTTCATCCGGGCGGTCACGCCGGGGCTGAGCTGGGTGTTCGTCACGACCCACGGCCTCACCGACTCGATCCAGGTGTACGGCGTGCCGCTGTCGTTCGGCGGGACCGTGAGCGTCAAGGCCGGCCCGACCATCTGGGACACCCTCACCGTCAATTCCACGGCTGCGCTGGGCTTCAACACCAGCGCGAGCTCTCCCTCCGTCGTGACGATCGGCGGGGCCAGCACGGTGCTCATCTCGCGGAGCGCCACCCAGATCAAGGTGCTCCCGCCGGTCGGCGCCGCCGGCAGCACCATCGCCATCACCAATGTGATGCTGCTGGGCGTCGTCCAGGTCGCCTCCCTCAACGCCACGACCGCGGCTCCCGCCGTCACGGACATCGGCGAGCCGGCGAACAACACGAAGGCCGGGGCCGTCAGCTTCGGGACGCTCTCGGCGACCGCCGCCCATCCGTATGTGGTCCAGGGCTATATGACGGGCACGGACGTGGAGGACTACTACACCTTCACGCTCGCCGCGGCGGCGAAGATCCACGGAGTGCTGTCTTGGTTCGGCGATGGGAGCGGCTCGTCGACCTCCAACCCGGACCTCGACGTCATCATCTGCGATGCGACGCTCGCCACGTGCGACTACAACGTGGACAACAACGACCTCTTCGGCTTCTCGGCGGCCACCGCCGTGCAGCCCCAGTCGGGCACCTCGGCGACGGTCCCCGCCGGGACCTACGTGGTCCACGTCTACGGCTATACCACGCCTGCGTCGGGGATGATGTACCAGCTGGCGCTCAACGTGCAGTAGCGCCACCGCCCACCATGATCGAGACGCCCCCGGCCCAGCGCCGGGGGCGTCTCATTGTGTTCAGGTCCGAGGGCCTGCGCGTGCCGCGTTGAGGAGCACGCTCACCGACGAGAAGGCCATCGCCCCTGCCGCGATGGCCGGATGGACCAGCCCCGCCATCGCCAGCGGGACCGCCGCCACGTTGTAGCCCAGCGCCCACACGAGGTTCTGCCGGACCACCCGCCGCGCCCTCCGCGCGATGCGCAGCGCCTGCGCGACGGCGCGGAGGTCCGAGCCGCTGAGCGCCACGTCGGCCGCCTCGATTGCCACGTCCGTCCCGGTGCCGAGCGCGATGCCGACCCCCGCGGCGACGAGCGCGGGCGCGTCGTTCACGCCGTCCCCCACCAGGGCCGTCACCTCGCCCCGCGCGCGCCATTCCTCCAGCAGTCCCGCCTTCGCCTCCGGGGAAAAGCCGTGGTGGGCTTCCGACGCCGGCACGCCGGCATCCTCCGCGGCCCGGAGGACCGGCCCGGCGGCGTCGCCCGAGAGGACCGCGACCCCCACGCCGAGCGCGGCCAGATCCCTCACCGCCTCTCGTGCTTCGGGACGGACGGTGTCGCCGGCGAGAACGACGCCGGCGAGCGACCCGTCCACCGCGATGGCGGCGACCGTCTCTTGGGCTATGGTCGGCGCGCACGCCACGCGGCGCGAGCGCAGGAAGGCCGGGCTCCCGACCAGGACGGCCCGGCCCCCGACCATCGCCTCGACCCCGCCCCCTGCCACCGCGCGGAACCCCTCCGGCGCGCCGACGACCAGCCCGCGCTCCCGCGCTGCCGCCACGAGCGCGCAGCCAAGTGCGTGCTCCGAGGGCGCCTCCGCGGCGGCCGCCAGCCGCAGCAGCGCGTCCGCCGTCCAGCCGGGCTCCGGCCGGACGTCCCTCACTCGCAGCGCGCCGTCGGTGAGCGTGCCGGTCTTGTCGAACGCGACGAGTCCGACCGCCGCCGTCCGCTCCAGCGCCTCCGCGTCACGGAAGAAGATGCCGCGCCGCGCGGCGCCTCCCAGTGCGACCACCAGCGCCGCGGGGGTGGCGAGACCGAGGGCGCAGGGGCAGGCGATGACCACCACGGCGACGCCCGTCATCACCGAGCGCCCCGCGTCGCCGGTGGTGAGCCACCATCCCGCCGCCGCGGCGGCGCCGAGGAGGAGGACGGCCGGGACGAAGACGCCGGTCACGCGGTCGGCGAGGCGCTCCACGCCCGCGCGGGACGCGAGCGCGCGCTCGACCGAGCGGACGATGCGCGCCACCGCCGTCTCGGCGCCGACGCGATCCGCCCGGACCCGCACGGCCCCCCAGCCGTTGAGTGCCCCGCCGTGGACTGCGTCGCCGGGGCCCGCCTCCCTCAGCCGGGACTCGCCGGTAAGGAGCGACTCATCGGCCTCAGTGCGGCCAGAGAGCACGGTGCCGTCGCAGGGGAAGCGCTCCCCGGGACGGACGTCGATTTCCTGTCCCACCTGGAGGCCGGCGGCGTCCACGAGCGCCTCTTCGCCTGCCAGCCTTGCGGCGGCGGGCTCGAGGGCGAGGAGGCTGCGGATGGCCTGGAGGCCCCTCTTCCGGGCCCCCTGCTCGATCGCCCGGCCCAGGAGCACCAGGGCGACGATCATCGCAGCCGAATCGAAGTAGACCGGTCCCCCGCGCAG
>JBEKGT010000166.1:0-5313 GCA_050012655.1 Gemmatimonadales bacterium
GATCAACCACTACGGCTTCGATCCGGGCGGGGTCCTGGGCGCGACGAACCACAACCCGGACAGCAACATCCTCCTCAAGCTGTCGGGCCAGCTGGGCTCCTCGACGCACTTCGATCTGTCGGACAACTACATCAAGGCGTCGCAGGATCAGTACTCCTACTCGCCGACGAACTCGTCGTACGGGTACGAGCCGACGAACAGCAGCTACAGCATCTTCAACAAGCAGAACTCGCTGCGGCTCAACCTGAACAGCACCTTCTTGGGCCGGTTCACGAACGAGTTGATCGCCGGCTACTCCTACATTCGCGACTACCGCACGGTGCCCAACGCCGTACCGCTGATCCAGATCAACGGCGACCGCGCGGGCACCTACATCAACATCGGCACCGAGCGGTACTCGGGTGCCAACATCCTCAACCAGGACATCTACGAGTTCACGGACAACCTCACCTTCCCGGTGGGGCAGCACCTGCTCACGGTCGGGACGCACAACGAGTTCTTCAAGTTCATGAACGTGTACTTCCCGAACGAGCAGGGAGTGTGGTCCTTCGCAAGCCCGGCCGCGTATGACTCCGGCAACGCGTACAAGTACGTGATCGCCCTGCCGACGGCGCTGCGTCCGGACGGGCCGGTGGCCCGCTTCAGCGTGAAGCAGTACGGGTTCTACGCCCAGGACAAGTGGACGCCGGTCCGGAGCCTGACGGTGACGCTGGGCCTGCGGTACGACGTGCCGTCGCTGCCGACACCGGCGTACAACGAGAAGCTGGATTCGCTCTTCTTCATAGCGCACGGCGGGGCTGCTGCGGCGTTCACGCCGGGCGCGTCGGGGGGCATCAACTCCTCCACGATGAGCATGTCGGGGGTGTTCTCGCCGCGGTTCGGCTTCAACTATGACGTGGGGGGGAGCGGGACCACGGTGCTGCGCGGCGGCGTGGGCGTCTTCACGGGCCGCCCGGCGTACGTGTGGGTGTCGAACGCGTTCTCCAACACCGGCATGGAGCAGGCGACCCTGACCTGCAGCGCCGCAGGCTCGATCCCGACCTTCACGGTGGATGAGAGCCACCAGCCGACGACGTGCGCGAGCGGCGGCGTGGCGACCCCGCCGATCCCGAGCATCGTGTACTACGACCCGCACTTCAAGTTCCCGCAGACCCTGCGCTTCGCGCTGGGCGCGGACCGCCGGCTGCCGTGGGGGATGGTCGGCACCGTCGACTTCATCTTCACGCGCTACGTCAACAACTACTACCTCAACGACGTGAACCTGAAGGGCCCGCAGTCCCTGGCCACTGGCGAGGGGAACCGCGTGATGTACGGGACTGTCAACCCGGCGACCGGCAGCGGGACGCCGGCCCGGGTCAGCTCGTCGTTCGCCGACGTCCTCGAGCACTCCAACCGGAGCGGCGACCGGGCGTGGTCGGCGACGGTCCAGCTGCAGAAGCGGTTCAGCAACTCCATGGAGTTCGGCGTCGGCTACACCTACTCCCGCGCGATGGACTACATCACGCTGGGCTCCAGCATCGCGAACTCGAACTTCCGCTACACGACGCTGGACGGCACGCTCGCGAACCGCTATCTGCGGCGCTCGGCGTTCGACCGGCCGCACCGGTTCGTGGCGAACGGGTCCTTCAACCTGCCCTACGGGGTCAACGCCGGCCTCCGGCTGACGGTCCAGTCGGGCACGCCTTACGGCTACGTCACGTCGAACGACGCGAACGCCGACGGCCTGACGTTGAACGACCTGGTCTACGTCCCGAAGTACAGCTCGGACATCTCGCTCGCCAACCCGAACGACTGGACGAAGCTGAACAACTACATCAACAGCGAGCCGTGCCTGAACTCGCAGCGCGGGCAGATCATGTCGCGGAACAGCTGCCGGAACCCGTGGCAGACCTTCCTCGACGGCCGCGTCTCGAAGTCCTTCCCCACGATGCACGGGCAGTCGGTCGAGATCTCCGCGGACTTCTTCAACGTGCCGCGGCTCCTCGGCAGCATCCTCGACAACAGCTGGGGTGTCGTGAACACGACCTCCTCGAACGAGGACCTGGTCCTGCTCGCCGGGTCGGGGTACAGCACCGCCCTGCAGCGCGGCATCTACAAGCTGTCGCTGCCGATCCTCCGGCAGACCAGCATCGACGCGTCACGGTGGAAGATGCAGTTCGGCCTGCGGTACACCTTCTAGACCGCATCCCGGCAGGGCAGCAGACGAACGGGGAGGCCGCGAGGCCTCCCCGTTCGGCGTCCCGGCCCCCGCCCCCGCGCGCGGGGGCGGCGTGCGCCTAGGTGCGGGCGCGCACGAAGAGGACCAGGCCGCCCATGGTGAAGAGGACGTTGGGTGTCCACGCCGCGATGAGCGGCGGGATGGCCCCGCCGTTGCCGACCGCCTTGGTGATCTGGATCATGGTGAGGAAGACGATCGTGGTGGCGAGGCTCACCGCGACGCCGTAGGTGGTGCCGCCGCGGGCGTTGGCGACGCCGAGGGGCGCGCCGAAGAGGACGATGATCAGGCAGGTGACGGGGATCGCGAGCTTGAGGGCGCGTTCGACCTTGAGCTTGGCCGCGTCGGAGCCGGAGCGCTCGAGCGTCTGCACGTAGTGGCCCAGCTCGGCGTAGCGCATCTCGTTGGGCTCCTTCGGCTCCTCGAGGAGGTCGAGGGGGCGCTCGGCGAGGGCCCGCTGGCGCAGCGAGTCGAAGCCGAAGGCGATCTCCTGGCCGGGACCCGGGAGGAGGCGCAGCATCCCGCGGCCCAGCGTCCAGCCGCGCGCGGGGTCCCAGCGCCCGCCGCTCGCGATGAGGAAGTACCCTGGGAACGCCGGTCCCGTCCCCTCCCGCTCGATCTGCACGTCCCGCATCAGGCGCTCGGGCGCGGAGAGCGACCCGATCACGTAGACGCGCCCCCCGTCGGCCCGGTACACGAAGTTGTAGCGGCTCGTCTCCGTCCGGGTCTCGCGCTCGCGGAGGCGCTCGGCGCGCTTGGCGTTGGCGAGGGGGGCGAACTCGCCGAGGAAGAAGGTCGCGACGGTGATCGCCGCCGCGACGAGGAAGACCGGCGCGACGAGGCGGTGGAACGACACGCCCGAGGCCTTCGCGGCGGTGATCTCGGAGTGGCGGGCGAGCGCCCCGACCGAGAAGACGGTGGCGAAGAGCACCGCCGCCGGGATGATGAAGAAGATCTGCTGGGGGATGCTGAACACGTACGCCAGGGCGATGTCCCGCCCCGGGATGTTCTTGTTGAGGTAGCGCTCGATGTGGTCGGTCAGGTCGATCGCGATGGTGAGGAGGGGGAACCCCAGCACCGTGATCCCGAAGATCTTCAGGAACTCGCGGAGCAGGTAGCGGTCGAGGATACGGAAGCCGAAGGTCACGCGGCCCCCCGGCGCCGAGCGCGCCACGCGTCGCGGAGAGCAGCGAGACGGTCCAACCACTCGCTGCCGCGGGCCGTGGCGTGCTCGCGCCCGATGCGCAGGAAGAGCACCAGGCCGGCGGCGGTCATGAGGATGTTGGGCCCCCACATCGCCCAGAACGGCGACAGGATGAGCTTGTCGGCGAGCGACTCCCCGCCGATGAGGCCGATGTAGTACAGCCCGAAGATGCCGGCGCTGGCGCCGATGACGAGGCCCACGCCGCCGCGCGGGAAGCGCAGGGCGAGCGGCGCGCCGATGAGCACGAAGACGATGCACATCGCCGGGATCGAGAACTTCTTGTCGATCTCCACGCGGTAGCGGGCCAGCGAGGCCGACTGGATGAGGCGCTGGGAGCCGTAGATGTCGCGCTGGTTGCGCAGCAGCAGCCCCGGCACGTCGGCGGCGGGGCGACGGGCCACCGCGGGAGCGGCGGCCGGGGCGCCGGGGGGGAGGCCGACGAGGCGCCGCAGTGAGTCGGGCGGGACGGTGTCGGCCCTCGCAGGGGTGGGGGCCAGCCAGCGCCCCAGGGCCTCGAGGGCGCGGCAGTAGGGGGCCACGGAGATGCCGCGGTGGCGCGCGGGGCCGGGGGCGGACGCTCCCGCGATCCGCAGGCCGAGGAGCCCGCGCAGGTCGTTCTCGCGCGCCAGCTGCAGCAGGACGTCGGTGCTCGCAAGCGCCTTCTCGCTCTCCGCGACGCTCGCATCCATCTCGCAGATCGACATCTCCCGGTCGCCCTTGTAGGTGTCCTGGCCGGTCCGCTGGAACTGGTTCGAGACGCCCCGGAGCCGCACGTAATCGGTGTGGAAGAAGATGCGGCGGAAGAGGCCGGGCTGGGCGCGGTCGTAGTCGTGCACGAAGCCGTCGAAGAGCGTGAGGTGCAGGTCGGTGCGCCCGTCGGCGAAGGAAAACCGCATGAAGCCGCTGTCGGCGTAGATGGTGCGGCGCCGCTCGGAGTTGGCGAGATCGTAGATCACCACCTCGCGGAGCCGGTCGGTGGCCTGGTCGATGCGGCCCGAGCGCAGGTAGAACTGGCCCGGGATGACGGCGTTGACCATCTGCTCTTTGAGCTCGAAGGTCGGCTTCTTTCGGGCGATGTCGACGGTGAGCGTCCGGAGCTTGTGATTGGTGCGCGGGAGCACCTGGTCGTTGAACGCGAAGTTGACCGCGGTGAGGCCAGCCCCCGCCGCGAGGACGGGCAGCACCAGCCGCACCAGATTGATGCCGCTCGCCTTGAGGGCGGTGACCTCGTTGTCCGCGCCGAGCCGGCTGAAGGCGTAGAGCACCGCCACGAGCACGGCCATCGGGAGCGTCATCGCCACGATGAACGGGATGGAGAGAGCGAACACCTCGCCGATGACCCCCCACGAGAGCCCCTTCCCGACCAGGTCGCTGAAGTCGCGGGCGATCTGGTTGAGCAGCATCAGGCCGGTCAGCGCGCCCAGCGCGAAGACGAACGGCCCGACGCACTCGCGGAGCAGGTAGCGGGAAAGGAGTCTCACGGCCAGGGTCCGGCAGTTCCTCGGGGTTGAGAGGCCTCAGGGGCGCTCGTATATTCGCCAAACGTACCCGTTTCTGGTCTTACCCGCGTCGGGGATGAAGGTGGCGCGCCCGCTCATCGCGCTCGCCCTCCTCTCCCTCCTCTCCGCCAACCGCCTGGCCGCGCAGCAACCCGACACGCTCGCGGGCGTGCGCCGCCCGCGGCTGCGGCAGGACACGCTGCGGCTGGTGCTCCCGGCCGAGCTGGCCCCGCTCGGGCGGCTCGCTGCGCTGCGGCCCGATGCCGCACGGGTGGCGCGGGAGTGGGCGGCGGGGCTGCGCGCGCGCCTCGCCCGCCAGGACGCGGTCCGGTGGCGCGCGATGCTCCTCGGAGGCGACACGAGCCTGGCCGGGGCGCCCCCGGGAGCTCCGGCCG
>JBEKGT010000167.1:0-5300 GCA_050012655.1 Gemmatimonadales bacterium
CGCGCCGCCGGAGCCTGGACGCCTGGCGCACGCGGAGCCCGGGCCCACCGTCATCCTCCTCGTCGGCGTGAACGGCGTGGGCAAGACCACCGCGGCGGCCAAACTGGCGCGGCGGCTTCAGCGCGAGGGGCGTTCGGTGTTGCTCGCGGCGACGGATACCCACCGCGCCGGGGCGACGGAGCAGCTCGATCGCTGGGCCGAGCGCCTCGCCGTGCCGTGCGTGAAGGGGGCGCCAGGCGGGGATCCCGCGGCCGTCGCCTTCGACGCCGTGGAGGCGGCGCGCACGCGCGGCCTCGACACGGTGCTCGTGGACACCGCCGGACGCCTGCACACGCAGGACGACCTGATGAAGGAGGTGCAGAAGGTGGCGCGGGTCGTGGGGAAGAAGGCGCCGGGGGCGCCCCACGAGGTGCTGCTGGTGCTGGACGGGTCGGGCGGACAGAACGTGGTGCAGCAAGGGAGGGCCTTCGCCGCGGCGCTGCCGCTCACCGGCGTGGTCGTCACCAAGCTCGACGGCACGGCGCGGGGCGGCGCGGTCGTGGCGCTGCGCCGTGAGGTCGGCCTTCCCGTGCGGTTCCTGGGCGTCGGCGAGACGCCGGACGATCTCGAGGTGTTCGATGCGCGGACGTATGCGCGGCGGCTGCTGGCCGACTAGGCGCGATGCCTAACCTCCGTCTCGACACGCCCGTCCAGTTCCTCAAGGGCGTCGGCGAGCGGCGCGCCGAGCTGCTCGGGCGCCTCGGCGTGCGCACCGTCCGTGACCTGCTCTACCACGTCCCCTTCAGGTACCTCGACGCCACGTCCATCACCCCCATCGCGAAGGTCCGCTCGGCCCCAGCCGGTGCCGACGTGTCGGTCGTGGGGCGAGTCATCTCCACCGGTGTTATCCCCACGAGGCGCGGCCTCCGAGTGTTCGAGGCGGTGCTGCGCGACGAGTCGGGGCTCATCGAGTGCGGATGGCCGGGACGCCCCTTCCTGGAGAAGCAGATCACCAAAGGCACGCTCCTCCTGGCGAGCGGCCCGGTGAAGCACTTCCACGGCAAGCAGCTGCAGCCGCGGGAGTGGATCATCCTCGGCGGCGAGGAGGATCCGGCGCCCGAGGAGGGGAAGGTCGTCCCCGTCTACCGCGCCACCGAGCACCTCACCGTCCGGCAGATCCGGCGGCTGGTGGCCGACCACCTCGACCGCATCCTCCCGCTGGTGGAAGAGCCCTTCCCGGCGGCGTGGCGCACGGCGGCCGGCGTCGGCCCGCTGCGGCGGGCGCTAGAACTCGTGCACCGGCCGGCGTCTCCCGCCGAGGCGGAGGAGGGGCGCCGCCGCCTCGCGTTCGACGAGCTCCTCCTCCTCCAGCTCGTCCTGGCGCGGGCGCGGCGTCTCGCCAAGGGCTCGCGCGCCGGGATCCGCTTCGAGGTGAAGCGCGAACTCACGACGCAGTTGCGCGAGCACCTCCCCTTCACCCTGACCGGCGCGCAGAAGCGCTGCATCAAGGAGATCGTCGAGGACCAGACGGCGGGCGAGCGGATGCACCGGCTCCTCCAGGGCGACGTCGGCTCCGGGAAGACGGTGGTGGCGCTCTTCGCGATGCTCCTCGCGGCGGAGAACGGCTATCAGGCGGCGCTGATGGCGCCGACGGAGATCCTCGCCGAGCAGCACTACGCCACCCTGACGCGCCTCCTCGAGCCGCTGGGGCTCCGGCCGGAGCTGCTCCTCGGCCGTCTTCCCGCCGCGGAGAAGGCGGCGGTGCGGGAGCGCCTGGCGTCAGGAGGGGCGCGGCTGGTGGTGGGGACGCACGCCCTGATCCAGGACGAGGTGGCCTTCCGGCGGCTCGGGCTGGTGGTGATCGACGAGCAGCACCGCTTCGGCGTCGAGCAGCGCGCGGCGCTCGTGGAGAAGAACGCGCGGGAGGGGCCGGACGTGTTGCTCCTCTCGGCCACGCCGATCCCCCGCACCCTGGCGCTCGCGATCTACGGCGACCTCGACGTCTCGCGCCTCGACGAGATCCCGCCGGGGCGCGGGGCGGTGAAGACCGCCATCGCGGGGGAGCGGACGCGGACGTCGCTCTACGGGTTCATCCGGGAGCAGGTGAGAGCCGGGCACCAGGCGTACGTCATCTACCCGGTGATCGACGAGAGCGAGAAGACCGACCTCAAGGCCGCGACGAAGATGGCCGAGCACCTCGCCACGGAGATCTTCCCCGATCTCGCTGTGGGCCTCGTGCATGGGCGCCTCGCCGCGGACGAGCGCGACAACGTGATGCGGCGATTCCGCGCCAACGAGGTCCAGGTCCTCGTCTCGACGACGGTGATCGAGGTGGGGATCGACGTCCCGAACGCGACGGTGATGGTGATCGAGCACCCGGAGCGCTTCGGACTCGCGCAGCTCCATCAACTCCGGGGGCGCGTGGGACGAGGCGCGGCGGAGAGCCACTGCATCCTGATGCCGGGGGACGGGGCCAATCGGGAGCGCCTGCGCCGCTTCGCCGCCACGCAGGACGGCTTCAAGATCGCGGAACTCGATCTCCAGGAGCGCGGCCACGGGGAGTTGGTGGGCGCGCGGCAGGCGGGGCAGGTCGTGCTCCGCTTCGCGGACCTCACCCGCGATGCCGACCTCCTCGACGTCGCCCACCGGCTGGCGCGCGAGGCGATCCAGGCGGATCCCTCGCTCAGCGCCCCGGCGCTCCAGCCGGTGGTGGCCGCGATCGGCCGGCACTTCGAGCGGGGGCTGGAGCTGTTCCGGGCGATCCCGGGGTAGGCCGGGCGCACGGCCCGCGCGGCGCCAGCCGGCTGCGTCTAGCTCGGCAGGATTCTCTTCGCCACGTACCACCCGACGATCATCCCCCCCAACGATCCAATGAACATCCCGGTGAACCCCAGCGTCACCTGGCCCAGATAACCGAGGATCGTCCCGGCGATGAAGCTCACGAGCATCTTCAGCATCAGACCTCCGGTGGGGACATGCCCATCGCCGCCCACTCGTCCTTCGAGGGACCGTAGACGCCCGGGACCTTGAGCCCCGCCTGGCGCATCAGCACCGTCATCTGCCCGCGGTGGTGCGTCTGATGGGCGATGAGGATGCCCAGCGTCAGCGCCCGCTTCCACTTCTGCCCGTACATGTCGTCCTCGACCAGCAGCGTCGGGTCCGTCCACTTCGCCTTCATGTCCGCGAGGAGCGTGCGCGCGGCCTCGTCGTAGCCGGAGCGGATCGCCGCTGCGCTCGCGGGCACCGGCGCGTCCTCCGCCGGGCCGCCGACGTGCAGGCCGCAGCGGCGCATCATCTCCCCCACCGACGTCGTGATGTGCCACGCCAGCCGGCCGAGGGTGCGGTGGTCGTCGGTGATCGCCTGAGCCAAGGAGCGGTCCGTCAGCTCCGCGAGCAGCTTGCGCGTCGCGTTCGACTCCTGCGTCCACAGCTCCTCGAATTCGGCGATGCTGCCGATCACGGGTCCTCCGGGGGCCGTCGGTTGTGTTGTGCGGTGTGGAGACGAATAGTGCAGGGGGCCGCCGCCGAATGCCAAGTGTGCGTCGGCGGGCCTGTGGCGGGGCAGTCGCCCCAGCCGGCCCTGCGCGATAGCTTGGAGGGCGGCCGGCGTCGCTGCCGGCCACCCTCTCGTGCCCCGGGGTGCCGATGGCGCGTGTCGTGCGGGTCGCCGCGCAACCTGCTGATGAGTGACAGGGAACATCCAATGACCTTCCGGATTCTCCGCGCGGGCGCCATGGCGTCCGTCCTCCTTCTCTCAGCCTGCCGGATGGAGCAGCGACCGATGCCGACCGCTACCGAACGGCCGTTCGGGAAGCTCCCCGACGGCACCGAGGCCCGCCTCTTCTCCCTCGACAACGGTCGCGGGATGCGCGCCACGATCACGAGCTACGGTGCCATCGTCACCTCGCTCGTCGTGCCCGACCGCGCGGGACAGGGGGCCGACGTCGTCCTCGGCTACGACTCCCTCGCGGGGTACCTGCGGGCGACGCCGTACTTCGGCGCCATCGTGGGCCGATACGCCAACCGCATCGCCAAGGCGCGCTTCGCGCTCGACGGACGGACCTACACCCTCGCCGCGAACGACCACGGCAACTCGCTCCACGGCGGGCTCAAGGGGTTCGACAAGCTCCTGTGGGAGGCGGCGCCCTTCCACGACTCGACGCAGGCGGGGGTCCGGCTCCACTTGGTGAGCCCCGACGGCGACGAGGGATACCCGGGCCGCCTCGACCTCACGGTGACGTACGCGGTGACGGATTCCGCCGAGCTGCGCATCACCTACCAGGCCGCGACGGACAAGCCCACCGTCCTCAATCTCTCGCACCACGGCTACTTCAACCTCGCCGGGTACGCCTCGGGCGACATCCTTGGCCACGAGCTCATGCTCGTCGCCGACCGCTTCACGCCCGTGGATTCGACGCTCATCCCCACCGGTGAGCTGCGGAGCGTCGCCGGCACGCCGATGGACTTCCGCACGCCGACCGCCATCGGCGCGCGCATCGGCCAGGACGACGAGCAGCTTCGGTTCGGGAGGGGCTACGACCACAACTGGGTGGCGAACGGGCCCGCGGGCACGCTGCGCCTCGCGGCGCGCGTGCGGGAGCCGCACAGCGGGCGCGTGATGGAAGTCCGGACGACCGAGCCGGGGATCCAGTTCTACACGGGCAACTTCCTCGACGGCACCATCGTGGGGAAGGGTGGCACGACTTTCCGGCACCGCACGGGCTTCTGCCTCGAGACCCAGCATTTCCCCGACTCACCGAACCATCCGGACTTCCCGTCCACGGTGCTGCGACCCGGCCAGGATTTCCACTCCACGACGGTCTACCGCTTCAGCGCCCAGTGAGGCCGGCGGCGCGGCGCATCCCCGCACTCGCGCTCGGCGCCGCGCTCGCCGGCGCGGCCCTCCTCGGGGGATGTTCCCGCGCGCCGGAGTGGCACGCCGCCCGCGCCCCCCTGATGACCCGCTGGGCGGGGCAGGTCTCTCCCACCAACGCGCGGCCCGAGTACCCGCGGCCCGAGATGGCGCGTGCGCGGTGGCTCACCCTCAACGGCCTGTGGGAGTACGCCCTGACGCCGAGGGGCCAGCGGCCGCAGCAGTTCGCCGGAAGCATCCTCGTGCCGTTCGCCATCGAGTCGGCCCTCTCCGGCGTCCGCGACACGGTGGGCGCCGAGCGCTCCCTCTGGTATCGGCGCACCTTCACCGTGCCCGACGCGTGGGCGGGGCAGGTGGTGCTCCTGCACTTCGAGGCGGTGGACTGGGAGACTCACGTCTGGGTCAACGGCCGCCACGTCGGCGAGCACCGCGGCGGGTACGACCCCTT
>JBEKGT010000168.1:0-5290 GCA_050012655.1 Gemmatimonadales bacterium
TTCTCCGCCTGCTCGGGGGAGCGCATCAGCTGCAGGTAGTCCACGATGATCAACCCGACGTCGGCCTCCGCCTTGATGCGGCGCGCCTTCGCGCGCAGCTCGAGGGGCGTGAGCGACGCCGAATCGTCGATCCAGATCGGCGCGCTCGAGAGCAGCCCGGCCGCCCGCGCCATCAGGGCGTAGTCGCTGTCCTTGAGGAGCCCCTGCCGCAGGCGGTGCGCGTCCACCCGCGCCTCCGCCGTCAGCAGCCGCTGGACCAGGGCCTCCTTCGACATCTCCAGGCTGAAGATGGCCGTCGGGATCATCTTGTTGATAGCCGCGTTCGCGGCGACGTTCAGGCAGAACGCCGTCTTGCCCATGGACGGCCGCGCCGCCACGATCACGAGGTCCGACGCTTGGAAGCCCGCCGTCTTGTCGTCCAAGTCTGCGAAGCCCGACGGCACACCGGTAATCGATTGTCCGCCGCCGTGGAGCGATTCGATGCGCTCCATCGTCGGCCAGAGCAGCTCCTTGAGCCGGACGAACCCCTCGCGCTGGCGGATCTCGGCGACCTCGAAGATCCGCTGCTCGGCCGCGTCGAGGATCTCCCCCGGCATCCGCTTCCCCTCGTACGCGTCCTGCACGATCCCCGTCGCCACCTCGATCAGGCGGCGCAGTAGCCCTTTCTCTCGTACGATGCGGGCGTGGTACTCGAGGTTCGCCGCGGTGGGAGTGAAATCGAGGAGGTACGACAGGTACTCGACGCCGCCCGCGGCCTCCAGCTCGCCGCGGCGCTCCAATTCGTCGCGCAGGGTAATCGGGTCGATAACGGCGCCGCGCTCCGTGATCGCGCGCATCGCCCGGTACAGCCGGCGGTGGCCTTCCCGGTAGAAGAGCGTCTCGTCGAGGAGCTCAGCGGCGTCGAGCGCGGCCTGCTGGTCCAGCAGCATCGCGCCGAGCACGGCCTGTTCGGCTTCGGCGCTGTACGGCGGCTGGCGGCCGCCGAACGGGTCAGACGGCTTCGCCGTCGAAGAGGCGGCGGGCGATGCGGACGTCATCCCAGGTCGGTCGCTTCCAGTGAGGGTTCCGGAGCAGCGCAGCGGGGTGATAGGTCACGATCAGCGGGATGCCGCGGTAGCGGTGCAGCCTCCCCCGCAGATCGCCCAACGAGGCGGTGGAGCCCAGCAGCGCGTGGGCCGCCGGCCGGCCCAGCGCCAGGATCACCCGTGGGCGGATCAGCTCGAGCTGACGATGGAGATACGGCGAGCAGGCCTGGACTTCAAGCGGCTCGGGGTCCCGGTTGTTCGGCGGACGGCACTTGAGGACGTTGCAGATGAACACGTCCTCCCGCGCGAAGCCGATCGCCTTCAGGATCTCGGTGAGCAGCACGCCGGCGCGCCCGACGAACGGCCGCCCGGTGGCGTCCTCCGTCGCACCGGGCGCCTCGCCCACGCAGACGAAGCCCGCCTGCGGATTCCCCTCCCCCGGCACGCTGGTGGTGCGGCTGTGGCCGAGGGGGCACTTCCGGCAGGCGTCCACCAGCACGGCGAGCGCGTCGAGGGAGTCGCACTGCGCCATCGGGTCGGAGACGAACAAGTCGTCCGAAACCGACGGGGCCTCGATCACCAGCCCCGGCTCGAGGTGCAGCGGCGCCGTGGCCGCCTTCCCTTTCATCGGGGGACCTCCGGCAGTTGACGGCGTGGGCGCCGCCGCAGCGCGCCCCGCCGGAGGAGCGTGTGCGCCCGCCGGCTCCGCGACGCGCGCGGCAGGCGCGGTGGCGGCTCTCTGAGACTCAGTGGCCGCGGAGGGTGCCGCGTCATGGTCGGCGCTCAGCGCCCTCTCCCCTCGGCATCTTGGCGTCTGGGCGTCTGCGTTCCTGGCCTCTGGCAGCACAAGCTCCCGCTCCCCCGACTCGACGAGCTGCTGGAGGTACCGCCGGCGACGATCAGCCACGCTGCGCCAGGAGGGTCGCGACGCGATCGAGGATCGTCTCCGCGACCTCGTCCTTGGATAGGAGGGGGAGCACCGTCTCGCCGGCTGCCGAGACCAGGGTCACGCGATTGGTCTCGACGTCGGGCCCGGCGCCAGGCTCTGCCGCGTCGTTCGCGACGACGAGGTCGAGATCCTTCGCCCGGAGCTTTGCGCGCGCCTTGGCCACCGCACCGCCTGTCTCCAGGGCGAACCCCACCACCACCGCCCCCTTCCTCCGCCGCCCACGCGTCGCGAGGAGAACGTCCGTGGTCGGTTCGAGGGACAGTGCGAGCGCGCCGTCGCCGCGCGGCGTCTTCGCCGGCTCGCGACGCGAGGGCTTGTAGTCCGCCGGCGCCGCAGCCATGAGGAGCACGTCCGCCTTCGGCAGCGCCGCGGCGACGGCCGCCTCAAGGTCCGCCGTGCTCTCGACCCGCACCACCGCGGGGCCGATGGGAGCCGGTAGCGCGGTCGGTCCCGCGATCAGCGTGACGTCCGCTCCACGGAGCCACGCCGCCCGGGCCAGCGCGAAGCCCATCCGCCCGCTCGAGCGGTTGGTCACGACGCGCACCGGGTCCAGCGCCTCCCGTGTCGGCCCGGCCGTCACCAGCACACGCCTCCCCGCGAAGGGGGCCGCGCTGCGCAGCAGGCGCTCGACTTGTGCGACGATCTCCTCCGGCTCGACCATCCGCCCCGGCCCGTCCCCCTCGCCGCGCGCCAGCGGCCCGGTCGCGGGGCCGAGGACGTGCACGCCGCGCTCGCGCAGCGCGGCCAGGTTCCGCGCCGTCTCCGGGTGCCGGAACATCTGGTCGTTCATCGCGGGACAGAGGAGGAGCGGCGCGCGCCGCGCGAGGAGAAGCGAGGTGAGGAGGTCGTCGGCCACTCCTTGCGCCGCCCGCGCGATGAGGCGCGCGGTGGCGGGGGCCACCACCACGAGGTCCGGCTCCGTCCCGAGCCGGATGTGGTCGAGCGCCCGGCCGGCTTCCCAGAGGGACACGCCGACCGGGCGCCCGGTCAGTGCCTCGAAGACCAGGGGCCGGACGAATTCGGTGGCCGCGGCCGTCATCACCACGTCCACCGACGCTCCCGCCCCGGTCAGCCGGCGGGCGACAACGCACGCCTTGTAGCTTGCGATGCCGCCCGACACGCCGAGGACGACGTGCCGGCCGGCGATGCCGCTCACGCTTCCTGGCGCCGCCGGCGGGTGATCTTGTACGACAGCTGGCCGTTCGCCAGCTCCTCGAGCGACATCGTCGTCAGCTTCTTCTCGCGCTCATAGCTGCGGTCCTTCGGGAACTCGTTCACGAACCGCGCGAATTTCGCGGCCACGAGCACGCCGACATACTTGTTGCCGGCCTGCCGCGCCACTTCCCTCGGGGTGAAGATCCGCATCCGTTATGCCTCCGCTCCCAGGGCCAGTCGCTCCGCCAGCGCTCCGACCTCGCGTCCCAACTGGGCGAGGTCCAGTTCGAGCGCCGGGTTGCGTCGCGGGCGCTTGCTCTCCGCGTCGAGGATCGCCGCCACCGCGGCGACGGCCTCTGTCCGGTCCACGTTGACGATCACGTAGTCGTACACCAAGGCTTCCTTCAGCTCCTCCACCGCGCGCCGCAGTCGCTGCACCAGCGACGCCGCCCGGGTCCCGCCCGTCCCACCGAGCCGCCGCATCAACTCCTCGGCCGACGGCGGCACCACGAACACCAGCACGCTCTCGGGATACGCAAGGCGCATCGCCCGCGCCCCCTCGATCTCGATGTCCAGCACCGGGTGCCGGCCCGACGAGAGGATCCGCGCGATCTCCGCCTTTAGCGTCCCGTACCGGGAGCCGCCGTACTCCGCCCACTCGACGAACTCGCCCGCCGCCACCCGGCGCTCGAACTCCGCGCCGCTCAGGAAGTGGTAGTCCTTCCCGTCCGTCTCCCCGGGCCGAGGGGGACGCGTGGTCGCCGAGATCGAGTAGCCGAGGTCCTCGCGCGCGGCCAGGAGAGCGCGCGCGATGGTGGACTTCCCCGCCCCCGACGGCGACGACAGCACCAGCGGGAACGGCGTCACTCGAGATTCTCGACCTGCTCGCGGAGCTTCTCCAGCTCCGTCTTCACCGCGATCACCGACTGCGCCACCGCGGCGTCGTCCGCCTTCGAGCCCATCGTGTTCGCCTCACGGAGCAGCTCCTGCAGGACGAAACCCGTCTCGCGTCCCACGCTCCCGCCCCCGTCGAGAAGGCGACCGAGCGCTTCGAGGTGGGTACCGAACCGCACCAGCTCCTCGGTGATGTCGAGCCGGTTCGCGAGGATCGCGATCTCCTGCGCCAAGCGCGCCGGGTCTACCGCCACGCTCCCCGCCAGCTCCTGCACCGCCAGCGCCAGCCGGTCCCGCTCCGCCACCACCCGCTCCGGCGCCCGCTCGGCGATCCGCGCGCGCAGCTCCCCCAGCGTGGCGATCCGGGCGCGCAGCTCCGCCGCCAGCGCCGCGCCCTCGCGCTCCCGTGCCGCGGCGCATGCCGCCGCCGCCCGATCCAGCACGTCCAGCACCGCCCCCGGATCGGGCGTCATCTCCGCGTGAGCCACGCGCAGCACGTCGGGGAGCCGCGCCAGCAGCGCGAGGTCCACGTCGCCCGTGAGGCCGAGGTCCCTCCCCGCCTCCCGCAGCGCCGTCACGACCGCCGCGGCCCGGGCCCGGTCGACCGTGACCGCCGCCGCCTGGGGCGGCTCCTCGAGCCACCGGCCCGAGACCGTCACGTGCCCGCGCGCCAGGTGCGCCCTCAGCCGCTCCCGCAGCTCCGGCTCCAGCTCGGCAAGCTCCGACGGCACCTTCAGTTGCACGTTGAGGTGCCGGTGGTTCACCGTCCGGACCTCGAGGCGCAGCCGCCCTCCCGCCACCGTCCCCTCGGCCGCACCGAAGCCGGTCATCGACCGCGGCATCGCGCTCCCGTTCGTGGATAACCTTGTATGGTAGCCCCTTCGGCCTAGTTCGTAAACTCCCAACGTACCCCGTACCGCTGCGACGCCCGCGCCATCAGCGCCCCCGGCACCGTCTGGTAGCGCTCCACCTGCGCGTTGCCCAGCGACCAGTAGAGCACGGCATTCAGAAGCCGCACCTCCACAAGCCAGTCCACCGCGCCGTGCCCGTCGAGCGAGATGGCGGAGCCCGTTGAATCAGCGCCCATCACCCCGTCGCTCCATCCCTCCGCGGCGACCCGCACCAGGAGGTCGAGCGCGCCGCGCCGGAAGTGCGGCAGGAAACGCGACCGGAATGTGGCCTGCATGCGGGTGTGGTGCGGCGGCTCGTACGACGACGTCCCCACACCCCCCGACGCTGCGGCCACGAGCGGCTCCCGGTCCCAACC
>JBEKGT010000169.1:0-5289 GCA_050012655.1 Gemmatimonadales bacterium
CGAAGAAGCCGCCCCCCGCAGCGACGACTGCTGGAGGGCCGGCGAGCGCGTCGCGCGCACAGGCCGCCTCGATCGCACGGAACGCCGCCTCGCCCTCTTCCTCGAAGACCGCCGCGATCGCCCGCCCCGCCCGACGCGCGACCTCCTCGTCGAGGTCCATGAAGGGAGCGCCGAGCTTCGCGGCCACAAGCCGGCCCACGGTCGTCTTCCCGGCGCCGGAGAGCCCGACGAGAAGGACGTGCTGCCTACGGCTCAACGCCCCAGGCGTCCCGGCGCCCATCCAGCTGTGCGAGGTACCCCTCGATGTTGCGCCGCATCTCGCCCAGCGAGTCCGCACCGAACTTCTCGGCGTACGCGTCGGCGAGGACGAGCGCGGCCATCGCCTCGGCGATCACGCCCATGGCCGGCACCGCCGTGACGTCGGAGCGCTCCGCCTGCGCTTTGGCGGCGGCTCCCGTCTCGAGGTCCACGGAGGCGAGCGGACGCATCAGCGTCGAGAGCGGCTTCATCGCGACGCGGGCCACCAACGGCTCCCCGGTCGTCATCCCCCCCTCGAGCCCGCCCGCGCGATTGGTCGCGCGGACGAACCCGCCCGCGGCCCGCACCTCTCCCGGCGCCGCCCGAGCGATCTCGTCGTGCGCCTGGGACCCGGGAAGATGCGCCGCCCCGACACCGAGTCCGATCTCGACCGCCTTCACCGCGGGGATAGACATCCACGCCGCCGCCAGTCGCGCGTCAAGCCGCCGGTCCCACGACACGTGACTCCCGAGCCCGACGACGAGTCCGCGCGCTATCACCTCCGCGACGCCGCCGAGGGTGTCGCCTTCCTTGCGGGCCGCGTCGATGCGCGCGACCATCGCCGCCTCCGCAGCCGGGTCGAGGCAGCGCACCGGGCTCGCGTCCGCGGCGGGGTCGAGCGGCACGGGGAGCGATGCCGGCGGCGTGGCCTCCACCCCGCCGAGTGCCACGATGTGGCTCCCGATCTCGACGCCGAACTCCGCCAGCAGCCGGCGGCATACCGCGCCCGCGGCCACCCGCGCGGCCGTCTCGCGCGCCGACGCGCGCTCGAGCACGTCGCGCGCATCCCGCCGGTCGTACTTCAGCGCGCCGGCGAGGTCCGCGTGGCCGGGGCGGGGCCGCGTGAGCCGGCGCCGCGCTGGATCACCGCCGGTCTCCACCGTCATCACGTCGCGCCAGTTCGCAAAGTCGACGTTTTCTATCGTGATTGCGATGGGGGAGCCGAGCGTTTCTCCCGCGCGGACGCCGGAGAGGATCTGCGCGCGGTCGGACTCGATGCGCATCCGCCCGCCGCGCCCGTAGCCCTGCATGCGGCGTGAGAGGTCGGCGTCGATGTCGGCCGCCATCAGGGTGAGCCCCGCCGGGACGCCCTCGAGGATGGCCACGAGTGCGCGGCCGTGCGACTCGCCGGCCGTGGTGAACCGGATCATCCTGCCTCGCACCACCTCCCCACAGAACGCGAGCCCGGCCATGCGGCCGGGCTCGCTGCGTACGAACGCTCCGCCCGCACCGCTACTCCTGCGGCGGGCTCGTGCCCTTCCTGGCCCTCACCTCGATCCGCGGCATCGGGTTCACCACCGGCCGCTGCGCCGACACCGGGAAGAGACTGTTGGTGAGACTCGGCAGCTGCACGGACACCAAGCCAAGCGCCGTCAGGCCGAACAGGTAGGTGCTGCCCGAGTAGGTCGCGACGCGCACCGGACCAATGAGCGCATTGCGGATCGGCACCGGGACGGTCGCTCCCAACGCCGTCGTGTCGGTCACCTCGCCGTAGAAGAAGGTGTCGAACACGTCAATACTGGAGTCCGGGCGCGCCGCGAACACCAGCCGGCTGTTCTGATAGCCGACGCCGCCTGCGCCGCGCGTCGCCGCGTCGAAGGTGTTGCCGGGGTGGAAGTCCATCCCCGTCGCGCCGCTGCCCGCGCCGATGATGCCGGTCTGACGCAGCGTACGGTCAAAGACGTAGATCGAGTCGGCCCGCACCATCATCGTGCCGCCGCTCTCGTTGATAGCGATGGACGACACGGCCGAAGCGCGGTTCGCGATGAAGTCGCGCACGTAGACGTCGGAGGAGATGCCGCGGTCCGTCACGCCCGTGCAGTTGAGGGTTCCATTGATGCAATTCGAGTCGGCAGGGTTGCCGGCGAGGACCGACGTCCCGGCCGTCGCGTCGAAGGCGAGCACGCGAGCCAGTCCCTGCGTCGCGCCGCCCTCGCCGACGAGCGTGCGCAGGAAGTTCCCGGAGTTCCGGACGAAGGTGCTGTCCTGGAATTCCAGCCGGTCGAAGTCGGCGGTAATGCCGACGCCGGCGCCCAGCAGGGTCTGGCGGACCAACTGGCCCGGGACGGAGTCGCGGACCTCGATGACTTGGAGCGTGTCGGTCGTCAGCGTCAGTGCCGCCACTCCCGGCTCCCAGAAGAAGTGCCCCTTCACCGAGTCCACCGTCGTGCGGGTGAGGTTCTCCCACGCGAGGTAGCCACGGTTCGGGTAGCCGGTCTGGCCGCCCGTCGGGGTCGTCGAGTACACGGCCAGCACGGCGCCGCAGGGGGCCGCGCCGACCGCCCGGCACACGGCCCCTACGTACTGCGGCCGGTCCGCGTAGTCGTACTCGGTGATGGTCAGCCGCAGGAGGCCGGTCGCCGCGTCCCGCTGGCTCTTCACCTTCTGGATGATGAAGTTCGGCAGCCGGTACCGCTTGTACTCCCGGCGGTTCGCCGTGACGTCCACCAAGGAGAGGTTGGTCCCGCCGCTGTTGGCGACAATCACCGTGTCGGCGTTGCTCGTGCTGACTCCGAGGGTGTCCTTCGGCCAGAGTGCGAGGCCCACCGGCCGAGACCCGACCGGGATCGACGCGACGAATCTCGCGGTGGCCAGGTCGAACACCTCGAGGCGGTCCAAGCCGGTGTTCGACAGGTACAGCTCGTTCCGGTGCGGGTTGAAGATCGCGTCGCTGATCTGGGATCCCGCCGGGAGCGCGTACGTCTTGCCCGCGACGACGGTGAGGGTCTCAGCCGCCGAGATGCCGCGGTTCCCCGTCGAGTCCGACGCGAACGCCTGGAGCACGACCTGGGCCGGGAACTTGAGGGTGCTCGGGAGATTGAGGACGCCGGTCATCGACGCCTCGCTCAGGCTGCAGCAGAGGTCGGGCGTCGAATCTGCCGCGATCTGGCCACCACCGAGCAGCTGTGCCGTCCAGCCGATGCGGCGGATGCCGCCGGGGTCCCGGACCAGGATGGCGATGCTGTCAGTCACCTCGATCCGGCGGCCGATCGCAAAGCTGACCGCGGGCGGCACGGTATCGGAGGCGCCGCTCTGCACCACGACGGTGATGCCTGCCGAGCTGGCCGAGACGTCGCCGACCGAGTCGATGCCGAAGGCGCTGATTACGAACGTGCCCAGCGGGGTCGCGATCGGGACCGAAAGCGTATCGATGAAGCTCGCGCTGTCGGCGAGGGAGCCGTTCACCGGCACCTTGAAGACCGAGTCCCGGGCGTTGACGACGCCGGCAGCCCACCAGCCGAGGAGGTGGACGCCGCGCTGCCCGACTGCGTGAACCTCCACGACCATCTTCCGGCCGGGGGCGGTGAGCGCGCCGGGCGAAGGCCGGATCAAGGTCATCTTCGGGCCGCCCACCACGCGGACGGTGGCCGTCCCCGTCGCGGCGTTGCCAGACGAGTCAAAGGCCGTCGCTGCGAGAGTGACGATCTCGGAGGTCGAGTCGGTCTGCACCGCGCGCAGGTAACGGGTGATCACGGTGTCCCGGGTGGGCGGGATCACCACCGTCTTGGTGAGGTACCGAGTGACCGTGGTGTCGGTGCCGAGGGGGACGCTGCCGCGCTGCGACGTGCCCGTGAGCACTAGGCGCGTTACCCCGCGGTTGTCGGTCACGTGGACGTTTATGTAGACGCTGTCGCCCACGGCGACTGGGAGGGCGGCCACGGCCGGTGTGTCAATGGTGACGGTCGGCCGCTGGATGTCGGCGAAACTGACGACCACGGCCTGCCCCGTCGCACGACTGCCTCCACGCACGGTGTACGGGATGATAGTATCGGGACCTAGCGTGCCGCTCGCCGGGATCGCCAGCGCGAACGTGTCAGTTGAGGTGAGCGGCGCGCCCGCCTTCAAGACCGCGGCACCGCCTGGAGCCCCACCACGGGCAGAGTAGCCGACAGAGTCGATCCCACGGGGGTTCTGCGCCTGAACGATGATCGCGAGCGACGCCCCCATAGGCACTACTGCGCCGGCCGCAGGCCCAGTCAACCGGACCGAGGGGCCGGTCGTCACTCTCAGCTGCACGGAGTCCACTCCGACGTTCCCAGCCGCGTCCTGCGCATACGCAATGATCCAGACCGTCCGGGGTGCTGAATCGGCCATCACCGATGTCGGGTGCAAGAACAGGAGGATGGTGGTATCCGCGTCCACCGGGTTCACCCGGAATTTCGAGAACTCGAGTGGGTCGACGGTACTCGGGATCGTGACGCCGGTCAGCGTGTACGCGAAGAGGCTCCTGTGCCAACCGGTCGAGTCTCCGAATTGCGGATAGTTCCACCGCCCGAAGACACCAGCGAACGCAACGCCCTGGTCGTCCCGCGTCCGCACCCGCACGAAGAGGCTGTCGCCCACGGGGATGCTGTCCGTCCCCGCGCTGTCCGGCCGGATGATGTCAACCAGCGGGTTTGAGTTATCGACAAACTGCACCAGCACCGGCGGGCCATAGAACCGTCCGCCCAGTCGATCACGGGCGAACGGGCGCACTGTGTCTACGCCCACCGGGGCAGTGAGCGGGATCCAGAAGTCCAAGGTGTTCTGTGCACGCACGGCATCGGTCAAGGGGCGGACGATCTGTACCGAGTCCTTCCACGAGAAGCGGCCCGTCGCCTCGTAGCCGAGGTACGCGAGCGTGTCAGGGTCGTAGCCCGACACCGTCAGCGGCAGCCGCGTCCCGACCGGGACCCGCGTGCCGTTCGCTAGTCCGATGAGCGTGGCGTAACGCCCGGCGACCACCTGCACCTTCACCGTGTCGACCGACACGTTACTGGCCGAGTCGAGCGCAGTGGCGACGATGTAGGCATTCTCCGCCGTCGAGTCGGTGAGGATCGCGTTCAGGTAGCGCACCACCGTGTCATGCACCGTGCCCGCGAGGGAGATCGTCTTCGGCAAGAAGCGCGGCACGACCGTGACCTGTCCCAGCGAGTCGGGCGCGACGTCCGGCCGGCGAGCGAAGCCCGCCAGCGTCAGCGAGGCGAGTGCGCGATCGTCCGAAGCGGCGAC
>JBEKGT010000170.1:0-5285 GCA_050012655.1 Gemmatimonadales bacterium
CGTTGATGGACGCGTTGTCGCAGTGGTCGCCGCAGATGTAGAGCCCCGGCCGCACCCGCACCGGCCGCCGCCACGGCGTCAGCGCCGGCGGTGCCTGCTCCGGTTGCGCGAATGCGATGCGGTACGTCCGGAGGTGCTGCCACCGCCGCGCCGCAGGGCCGAACCACTTCGCCATCTGTCCCCGCACCGCCGACTCCAGCGCCGCGTCGTCCAGCGCGGGCGCGCCGAGCACCGTCGCGCTCACCAGGGCCGCCCCCGGAGGCGCGTAGCCGCGGGCGACCGCGCTCGGCACGGCGACGTTGTTCACCGGCCCCGTGCCGTCGCCGTCAAGGAGGAGGATCGGCTCCTCCACCGGCGGCTTCTCCGCGGCGAAGTAGAGGCAGGTCAGCGCCCGGCCGCCGGTCGCTCCCACCAGCCCGATGAGGCGCACCGCCGCCGGCGCCTCCGTCGCGACCACCACCGCGTTCGCCTCCATCGCTTCGCCGCCGGATATACGAACGATTCGGTCGTCAATCGCGTCCACCCGCGTGCCGAGGCGCACGGCATCGGCCGGGAGCGCCGCGCGGAGCTGGGCCGGGATTGCGCCGATCCCGCGCGCGGGGAGGCACGCCTCCCCCAGGGCGAAGGCGCGGAAGACGACGTCGAACATCCGGCTCGACGCCGTCAGCTCGCGGCCCGCCAGGACGCCGCCGAGGAAGGGGCGGAAGAAGCGGTCGATCATCGTGGCCGAGAGGTGCGCGCGGCGCAGCGCCTCGAGCGTCGTGGTCTCCGGCCGCGCGGCGAGGTCGTCCCAGCTCCCCGCCGTGACCCGGTGGCGCAGCGCGGTGATGTGCGCCTTGTCGGAAAAGGTGCCGAGGGGGGAGAAGAGCGCGCCCACGGCGTCGAGGGGATGGCGCCACGGGTCCGCCGCGCGGTGGAAGCGGCCCTGCGTGTGGACCAGCGCGCCCGGGTAGAAAGGCTTGAGGTCGAGGGCCGCGAAGTCGAGGACGCGCCGCACTTCGGGGTACGCGGAGAGGAGGACCTGGAATCCGCGGTCGAGGAGGAACCCCTCGACCTCATCGGTCCGCACCCGCCCGCCGACGCCGTCCGAAGCCTCGAGCACCACGTACGGCACGCCCGCCTCGCCGAGCCGCCGGGCGCACGCCAATCCGGCGAGTCCCGCCCCGACGATGGCGACGCGCTCGGCCGTCACGCGCGCGCCCGGCGCCGCCAGAAGAGGAAGACCGGCACGCCCGCCAGGAGGAGCAGCGTGCCGTAGAGCGCGTTGGTGGGGTTCGCCAGCACGGAGCTGACGACCACGTATGCCGCCGCCGCGACGAACAGCGCCGGCGTCACGGGATAGCCGAGGGCGCGGTAGCTCCCCCCGGCGGACGCCGCCGCCGCGCCGCCGGGCCCAGCGCCCGCGAGCACCGCTTCCCGGCGCCGGTACACGAACAGCGTCGCCACCGCGAGGCCGAAGAAGATCCAGTCGCCGAACACCACCCAGTCGAGGAGCTGGCCGTACGTGCCGGAGAGGGTGAGGAGCACCGCCCACGCGCACTGGAAGACGATCGCGGCGGCGGGGGTACGGTACCGCGGGTGGAGCCGGGCCAGTTGCGGCAGGAAGGAGCCGTCGGCCGCCATCGTCTGGTAGACGCGAGGCGAGACGAGGATCACCAGGTTGAGGAAGCCGAAGGTCGAGACGGCGATCCCCGCAGAGATGAGCGTCTTCCCCGCCGGGCCGGCGAGCCGCTCCATCGTGTCGGCCGCGGGGGCGCTGCTGGCGGCAAGGCCGCCCGCCCCCAGTGCGCCGAGGTACGCCACGTTGGCGAGCAGGTACACCACCACGACGATGATCACGCCGAGCACGATCGCCCGCGGCAGGTTCCGCTCGGGAGCGATGATCTCCTCGGCCACGAAGTTCGACTGCTGCCAGCCGCCGAACGCGAAGAGCACGGGGACGAGCGCTGCGCCCAGCGCCCGCACCAGCTCGCCCACCGTCCCGGGGCTCGCCGCCTCCAGGGCCGCGGGCGCGTGGTGGCCCCCCGCGATGGCGACCACTCCGGCGACGATCAGCGCCGCCAGTGCGGCCAGCTTCAGCAGAGTGAAGACATTCTGGACCACCGCGCCCGGCCGCACCCCGACGTAGTTCACCGCCGAGAGGAGGATGATGGCCGCGATCGCGAGGGGGACGGTGACTCCCGGGGCCCAGCCGGCGAGCGCGACGGTGTAGCGCGCGAAGGTGACGGCCACCGCGCCGATGGCCCCGGTCGCCATGACCAGGAGGAGCGCCCATCCGTACAGGAACGCCGGCAGGGGGCCGAACGCCTCGCGGAGGTAGACGTATCCGCCCCCCGCGCGGGGCCGGCGGCTCCCCAGCTCGCCGAAGCACAGCGCGCCGGCGAGGGCGATGAGCGCGCCCACGCCCCAAGCGACGAGGGTGAGGCCCGCGCTCCCCACGCGCTGCGCGACGATGGCGGGATTGAGGAAGATGCCGGCGCCGATGATGCCGCCCACCACGACCATGGTGGCGGAGAACGGCCCCAGCCGGCGGGCGTAGGTCGGGCGCTCCTGCTCGGTCATGGCCACGGCGGAATCTGCTGCGTCCGCCGGGGAAACATCAACCGACCGGCACCCAGTAGCTGAACTTGACGGCGAAGAAGTTGTCCCCCGTGGCCGTGAGCGCGTCCCACACGCTGCCCGCGCGCACCAGTCCGCCGCTCGAGGAGCGGGCGTAGCGGTTCTGCTGCCAGACGAGGAAGAGGGTGCTGCCGGGCCGCCACTCCCAGCGCAGCACCAGGTTGCTGCGGAACGACCGGACGTTGAAGTCGGCGGCGGGAAGCCCCAGCGTCGCGGCGCCGGACCGCACCAGCAGCGTCCCTGCGGCGAGCGCCGAGTCGGCGGCGGGTCCCGTCACAGGGGCGTACGGCGTCAGCGCGAGGCTCCGCGGCGCGGACAGCTCGCCGTGGTCGAAGTACCGGCCGCTCGCCGCGAACGGCTCGGCGTACGCCTCGAGGGTGAGGTCGGGAGTGAAGGTGTACGAGAGGCGGAGCTGCGCCGAGAGGGTGCTCCGCTCGATGGCCGCGAAGACGTACCGCGCCCCACCGGTCACGGCGGGGCCGCCGGTGTCGATCACGGTGAGGTACTGCTGGCGGTCCACGCCACGACTGTATCCCGGGCCGAGCGAGAGCTGGACGCGCGGCGACGGCCGCATCGAGAGCGACGCGCTCAAAGCGGCGCTCCAGCCCCCCAGCTCGTCCCGGCCCCCCGACACGCCGGCGCTGACGCGCGTGGGCGAGGCGAAGTTGTTGCCGAGGCTCGCTGACGCGCTCCACCCGCGCGGCCGCCCCATCGTCGGCCCGCCGCGGGTGAGGCGCTCGTCCTGGGTCCGCAGCCGCCAACCGAAGTTGAGGTTCGGCGTCCACCAGTTCCGCAGCGTGGCCTGAAGGGAGAGGTTCGCGCTCCCCGACTGGGGGTCGCCGCCGTAGTTCCACTCCCCGGCGCTCGAGACCCCGATGGTGTAGGAGCGGAACACCCGCCCCGGCACCACCTCGCGGTAACGCAGGTCCCCCGAGGCGCTCAAGCCGTCCGCCGTCTGGATCTGCCCGATGTCGTTCAGCTCGAGCCCCGGTGACTCCGCCGTCCCCGCCACGTCCCACAGCCAGTGCCGGCCCGCGACGCGCGACACCCGCAGGTTCGCGGTGTAGCCCGGGAGCGACGTCCGCGTCGTGTCGAGGCGCACGTAGCCGGCGCCGGGGCGCTGGAAGTAGTGCGTGCTCGACGTCTGGATCGAATCGATCGCGCCCGGGTCGCCGGCCACATAGCTGAAGCCCGCCCAGCCGCCGACCTCGTACATCCCGCGGTTGAACCGGAGGGTGAAGTCACCTCCCCCCGAGTACGCTTCACGGGCCAGGAGGGAGGCGAGCCGACTGCCGCGGCCCACGTCGCGGCGCACCGCCGTCAGGACGAAGCCGGCGGTGGAGGCCCACGGGCCGAATTCCTGCCGGCCGCGGAGGACGCCGTACGCCGTGAGGGGGGCGACTGCAACGGAGCCGCGCGACGCGGGGACCACCGTCGCCCGCCCGAGGCTGTCGAGCGCGGCGTAGGCGCTGTCGTAGGTCCGGGCGTACTCGCGCGCCGTGACGGCGACGAGTCCACCGAGGGAGAAGCCCGACGCCAGACGCCCCGAGAGCTTCGTCGCGCCGAGGATCGTCGTGGCGTTCGGCTGGTCCACGTAATCGCCCGCCGGCACGTCGCGCGGCGCCGCACCGATCCGCCGGGAGTAGAAGTAGCCGGGCCCGTCCCCCTTCAGGAGCTGGCTCCCCTCCGTAAAGAACGGCCGCTGCTCGGCGAAGAAGGTCTCGAACGCCGAGAGGTTCACCACGGCGGGGTCCGCCTCGACCTGGCCGAAGTCCGGGTTCACCGTCCCATCGAGGGTGACGTTCGGACCCAAGCCCATCTTGAAGTCGCCGCCGACGCGCGCCTCGGTGTCCACGGCGTGCGTGAACGGGTTCGCGAGGTCCCGGGTGCCGCGCGCCGTCGCGTCGCCCGCAGCGTAGGGCGAGACCTCGATGCGCCGCGACGGCCGGACGCCCGCGATGCCCACCAGCAGCCCCATCCGTGAGGACCAGCCCGCGGCGTCGTGCGGGACGGGGATCCAGTAGATGTCCTCGTTGCTCGACGGCCGCCACCGGTCCACGTTCAGCCCCCACACCTGCTCCGCCACGTCGTTGAAGCGGAGCTGGGAGAAGGGGATCCGCATCTCCGCCGTCCAGCCGACGGAGTCGATGTGCGCCTTCGCCTCCCACACGGGGTCCCAGGAGGCGTCGCGACTCATCTCCTCATCCTTCGGGTGGTACGCGTCCATCCGCGCCCCAGACGCCGTCACGGCGAACGAGTACGCGGTGCGGTGGTCCCCGTAGGTGTCGATGGAGATCCAGACGTGCTCGGCGTCGCCGCCGTTGTCGCGCCGCGTCACCGGCGCCAGGATAGTGGCGGGGTCGCCGTACATCCGGAGGCCCACGTACAGCGCCTCGGTGTCGTAGAGGAACCCGACCTCCGTGCGCACCGAAGGCGGCGCCCCTTCCACCGGCTCCTTCTCGCGCAGGTCGGAGAAGAACCGCGCCTGGCGCCAGGCTGGATCGTCGAGCCGGCCGTCGATCCGCGGCGGGGCGCCTGCGATCCGCACCGCGTGCGCCACCTTCGCCGGCGCGCCCGGGCCGCGAGGCGCCGGCCGGTGCCCCGCCAGCATCGCAGGCGGTGCCTCCTGAGCGCGCACCGCCCCCGCGGCGGCGAGCGCGGCCGCC
>JBEKGT010000171.1:0-5254 GCA_050012655.1 Gemmatimonadales bacterium
GGTCTTGCGCCGCACCGCCGCGACGACCACCTCACAGGCGAAGCCGAGGAGGGCCGCGGCGGCCTCCTCGGACAGGTCCGGCAGCAGCAGCTCAGGCGTAGAGCCCCCGGAGGCGGTGCACCGTGGCCACCCGGTCGATCGCCAGGGTGTAGGCGGCGATCCGCATGTTGACGTTGTACTTCTTGGAGACCGCGAGGACGTGCTGGAAGCTGTTCACCATGATGTCGTTGAGGCGCTCGTTGACCACGGCCTCCGTCCAGAACCACCCGCTCCGGTCCTGCACCCACTCGAAGTAGCTCACCGTCACGCCGCCGGCGTTGGCGAGGATGTCCGGTACCACGAAGACGCCCTTCCGGTCGAGGATCTCGTCGGCGCCCGCCGCGGTCGGGCCGTTGGCGCCCTCGATGATGACCTTCGCCTTGATCGACTCCGCGTTCCGGGCCGTGATGACGTTCTCGAGGGCCGCCGGGAGGAGCACCTCGCAGTCGAGGCTCAGCAGCTCCTCGTTCGTGATGTCGTCGGCATCGGGATACCCCGACACGTACTTGTGCTCGCTGCGCCAGGCGATCACGTCCCGGACGTCGAGGCCCTTCGCGTTGTACAGTCCACCGGACACGTCGCTCGCCCCGACGATGACGCACCCTTCCTGCTGCAGCAGGTCGGCCGCGATAGAGCCGACCTTGCCGAAGCCCTGCACGACCACGCGCGCCCCCTTGAGCGGCATCCCCAGGTGCTGCAGCGCCTGCTTCGTCGCGATCATGCAGCCGCGCCCCGGGGCCTCGCGCCGGCCGAGCGAGCCCCCGAGTTCCACCGGCTTGCCCGTCACGACCGAGGTGACGGTGTGGCGGTGATGCATGGAGTACGTGTCCATGATCCACGCCATCACCCGCTCGTTCGTGTTGACGTCGGGCGCGGGCACGTCGGAGTCGGGGCCGAGGACCTCGATGATGCTCGATGTATAGCGCCGCGTCAGGCGCTCCAGCTCCCCCACCGACATCGTCAACGGATCGCAGACCACGCCGCCCTTCGCACCGCCGAAGGGGATGTTGACCACCGCGCACTTCCACGTCATCCACGCAGCGATGGCCCGCACCTCGTCGAGGGTAACGCCGAGGTCGAAGCGGATGCCGCCCTTCCCCGGGCCGCGCGAGGTGTTGTAGAGCACCCGGTACCCGGTGTAGACCTCCACCTCGCCCGAGTCCAGCAGCACCGGCACGGAGACGATGATCTGCTTCTCCGGGCTCCGCAGCACCTTGTAGAGCCCGGCGTCGAGATGCAGCAGCTCGGCCGCGTAGTCGAACCGCGACATCATCGCCTTGAACGGGTTCTCATCGCCCAGGAACGGGTGCTGCTCAGGACGCATGAAGTGGCTGGTCTCGGTCATTCGCATCTCGCCGGCGGCGTCTCGGCCGCCATCTTGAGGTTGGGGCGCGCCGCCGCGATCGTGTCGAGCGTGCGCGCCAGATAGTCACTGCCCTCGGCCACCCGCACGTCGAGCAACGCCACCCAGCAGGGGGGCGCGCCCGCGGGCCAGAGGCCGCGGAGCTTCACCGCGTCCTTCCCCGTCGTCACCACGAGCCCCTCGCCGCCCGCCGCCGCCCGCGCGGCCGCGACGTCGCGCGCACCGTACGCGTGGTGGTCGCCATAGGCCAGCAGCTCCACGTGGTCCGCTCCTGCCGCGACGAGCTGCGCGGCGAACGCCTCCGGCGCGCCGATGCCGCAGACGGCCACCACGCGGCGCCCCCGAAGCCCCTCCAGCGGAACGGGATCGCCACCCGCAAGGGGGACAAGATGCGCCGGAACGAGCTCCGCGACGAGCCCCTCCCCGTCCCGGGTCCGGGCGGCGAGGGACCGGGCGAGAGCTGCCGCCGTCCCCTCCGGCGCGCTCTTCCGGGTCACCACCACGGCGTCGGCGCGGCGCAGGGCCGAGAGCCCCTCTCGCCACGGACCCGCCGGGAGGGGCCACCGCGCCGCGCTGGCGGCCTCCGCGGCGACCAGGGCAAGGGTCACGTCGGGCCGCACGTCGCGCCGCTGGAGGCAGTCATCGAGCACCAGCACGTCGGCCCCCCGCCTCACCGCTTCCCCGGCACCCCGGTGCCGGTCGGCGTCGGCGACGACGATGGCTTCGGTCAGTGCCTCACGGTACTCCTCCGTCTCGTCGCCGCCGTAGCCGCGAAGGAGGATGCCCACCCGGCATCCGCGGCGGCCCAGCTCCGCCGCGAGGTGGCGCGCCAGCGGCGACTTCCCCGTTCCTCCGACGGTGAGGTTCCCCACACCGATGGAAGGGGCCGGCAGCCCCCGGCTTCCCAGCAGGCCAGCGTCGTACGCCCCGTTCCGCAGGGCCACCGCGCCCCGGTAAACCGCCGCCGGGGCCAGGAGGGCGCCACGCGCCATGGCGGCCCAAGGGCCGTGCGCCGACCACACGGCGCGCGCCGCGCGAAAGAGGATCCCCCCCGACGCGGTCACAGGCCGAGGAGCGAGCACGCGATGCGCGCCGCGCGCCCCGAGGCCCCGGGCTCCCCGAGCCTCTGCCGCACCTCTCGGAGCCCGGTGAGCTGCAGCGTGCGCTCCGGGCTTCCCTCGGTCAGCAGCGGCAGGAGGGCACCCGCCAGCAGGTCCGGCCGCGCGCGCCCCTGGATGAACTCCGGCGCGACTTCCCGCCCGGCCACGAGATTCACCAGCCCGATCCAGCGGAGCTTCGCGAGCACCCGCGCCAGCGCATACGAGAGGGGGTGGACCCGGTACGCGATGACCATCGGCGTCAGCGCGATCGCCGCCTCGAGGGTCGTCGTGCCCGACTTGCACAGGGCCGCGTGGGACGCCGCAAGGACCAGGTCCGCCCGGTCGGCCACCACCCGAGTCGCACCCGCCTGCGGATAGGCGCCGGCGGCCGTCCCCGCCACCACGACCTGCACCTCGGGCCGCGCGCCGCGCACCAGCTCGGCCGCGCCACGGAACACGGGCCAGAGTCGGCGCACCTCCTGGCCGCGGCTCCCCGGGAAGAGGCTCAGCACCGGGCGCGCGGGGTCGAGCCCCAACTCGCGGGCCGCCGCGGCGCGGTCGGAGGAGGCCGGGGCGCGATCGAGGAGCGGATGACCGACGAAGGTCGTCGTCACCCCGTGGCCCCGGAAGAACGCCTCCTCGAAGGGGAGGATCACCGCGAGGTGCGAGACCCGTGCGCGGAGCTTCCGGACCCGGTACTCCGCCCACGCCCACATCTGCGGCGCGATGTAGTAGAGGACGGGGATCCCCGCGCGCCGCGCAGCCTCCGCGACGTGCAGATGGAACCCCGGATAGTCCACCAGTACCACCAGCGCGATGTCGCCCCGCGCGAACCGCGCGCGCATCGCACGGAGCAGGCGCGCGTGGGCCGGAACCTTGGCGAGCACCTCGACGAACCCCATGACCGTGAGGTCCTCGATGCGCGCCATCAGCTCGGCGCCGGCCTCCGCCAGGCGAGGGCCTCCGAGCCCCTCGACGCGCACGCCGGGGACCGCGGCCCGCAACGCCGCCACGAACGCCGCCGCATGCGCGTCTCCCGAAGGCTCGCCCGCAGACACGAAGACCGTCGGTGAGGGGGCGCTCATCTTAGGAGGAGTGGAGCACCGGCTGCTTCGCGACCGCGTCCAGCACCCGGAAGGCCAGCGCGAGCGCCGCCAGGCCGTCACGGCCCGAGACCTCCGGCTCGCCCCCCGAGCGCACGGTGTCCACGAAGCTTTGGAGCTCGAGGACCAGCGGCTGCGCGTCGGGCGCCTTGAGCCGCACCTGCTCCACCGCCGAACGGATGTCGCCGGTGCCCGCGAGGAGCGCGGCGACACCGCCGGGCTTGAGACGCAGGAAGTCGCCCTTCCCCTCGAGGAGGTCGAGCGAGAAGTAGCCGTCGGGCTGGAAGATGCGGAGCTTGCGGACCTTGTCCCGCGCCAGGCGGGAGGCGGTGAGGTTGGCGACGGCGCCCGACGCGAACTCCACCCGGGCCGACGCGATGTCCACGTGGTCCGAGACCACGCCGATGCCCGAGGCGCGGACCTCCGTCACCCGCTCGCGGATCAGCGTGAGGACGAGGTCGAGGTCGTGGATCATCAGGTCCAGGACCACCGCGACGTCCAGATTGCGCGTGTGGAACGGCGCGACGCGGTCCGACTCGACGTAGACTGGCTTGCCCAAGTACGGCGCCGCCGCGCGCAGCGCCCGGTTGAACCGCTCGACGTGTCCCGTCTGCAGCACCACGCCGGCGCGGTCGGCGGCGGCCACCAGCGCCTCGGCCTCCGCGACGGTCGCGGTGATCGGCTTCTCCATCAGCACGTGGCGGCCGCGCGCCAGGGCCGCGAGGCCGACCTCCAGGTGGGCCGAGGTCGGCACCACCACCGACACCGCCTCCACGTCGTCGAGGAGCCGCTCGAGCGATGGATACGAGACGGTGCGGCACTCCCGCGCGATCTCGGCGCCCCGCTCCGGCCGGATGTCGTACACCCCGACCAGGCGCGCCGCCGGGACCTCGGCGTAGAGCTTCGCGTGGCGGGAGCCGTGGTTGCCGACCCCGACGACGCCGACGGGGAGCGGCTCCGGCCTCACACCAGGACCCCGCGCTCGCTCTCCTCCACGAACTTGATGAGCAGCTGGACCTCGGGCAGGGGCGGCAGCTCGGCGCGGGCACGCTCCAGCGCCTGGCTGAGGTTGAGGTCCGACTGGAAGAAGAGCATGTACGCGCGCTTGAGCTCGCGCATCGTCTCCGGCGCGAACCCACGGCGCTGCAGCCCGATGGTGTTCAGCCCGTAGAGCTTCATCGGGCTCCCCGCCGCCTTCACGTACGGGGGCACGTCCTTCGTCACCCGGGAGAGCCCGCCGATGAAGGCATAGGCGCCGATCTTCACGAACTGGTGGATGGGGGTGAGGCCGCTGATGGTGACGCAGTCGCCGATGGTGATGTGCCCCGCCATCTGCACCGCGTTCGAGATGATGACCTCGTTCCCGATGTGGCAGTCGTGGGCCACATGCACGTAGCTCATCAGCAGGCACTTCCGGCCTACCGTGGTCTTGAAGCTCTGCGACGTGCCGCGGTTCACCGTGACGTACTCACGGATCACGGTGCCGTCGCCGATCTCGACCCAGGTCTCCTCGCCCTTGAACTTGAGGTCCTGCGGGTCGCCGCCGACGATGCTCCCCGTCCCCACCAGGCAGTCGGCGCCGAGGCGCACGTTGCGCTCCACGATCGCGCGCGCGGCCACGACCGTCCGGGGGCCGATCGTCACTTGTG
>JBEKGT010000172.1:0-5232 GCA_050012655.1 Gemmatimonadales bacterium
CCGCCTGCTGGAGAAGTCCGGCGGGCGCTCCGGGACGTGGCGCGCCGAGCCGCCGAAGCGCGCCCCGCGCGCCCGCGGCGCATCCCGCAAGCCGAAGGCCCGCGCGACGAAACGCTGAGTCGCAGCACGGCCGGCAGCCGCCGCTCCGGCACCCTGTTCCGCCCCGAGCGATCGCGCGCCCGTCGGCTCCAGCCGGCGGGCGCGCTCACGTCCCTCCCCCGCAATGGCTCTAGCTCGGAATGCGGAGCGCGTTCCCGGGGTGGATGCGGCTGCGCGTGTTCAGGCGGTTGGCCTGGAGGAGCGCGGCGAGGGGCACGCGGAAGTGCTGCGCGATGGTCCAGGGAGTCTCGCCCCTCTTCACGATGTGCACGGTGCGCCGGGTGGTGCCGGGCGCCGGGGCCACGGTCGCGAGGAGCACGGGACGCCGGGCGCTCGGCGCGGTGGCCACCGCGGGATGCCGGGCGCCGCGAGCGGCCCTGCGCCGGGAAGGACGATCCGACGCCGCGGCGGTCCGTTCCTCGGCGCGCCACTCCGCCCGCGAGGCCGCGGGGACGCCGGCCGTCGGGATAGTGATCTCACGTCCGACGCGCAGGCTGCGGGCCCGGAGGCCGCTGTTGGCGCTCGTGATGTCGTCCACGCTCACGTGGTAGAGCCGGGCGATGGTGTTGAGGGTCTCGCCCCGGCGGATGCTGTGGAGGACGTGCGTGATCCGCTCGCGCGGCGGCAGCGTGGCGAGGCTCGCCCCCACCTCGTCCGCCTTCCCCGACGGCACGCGGACCCAGACGGTGCGGCCCGGAGGGGTGAGCCGGCGGATCAGCTGCGGGTTGAGGTCCTCGAGGGCGGCCTGCGTCGTGTCGGCGAGGCGCGCGAGGACGTCGAGCCCCACGGCGTCGGTCACGCGGACCGAGTCGTAGACCAGGGGCGGGATCGGCGTGACGGCGGTGAAACCGTAGCGCTCCGGCTGTTTGGCGATGATGGCGGCGGCGATGAGCTTGGGGACGTAGTCCTTCGTCTCGCGCCGCAGGAACGGCTCCTCGGCGAGGGCGAAGAAGACGTCGTCGCCGGAGAGGGCGCCGAAGTCGTAGCGGCTCAGGCCTCGGCTCACCTTCCCAGGACCGCTGTTGTAGGCGGCGGCGGCGAGGTACAGCGAGCCGAAGCGGCTGTCGAGCTCGCGAAGGAGACGGACCGCCGCGTCGGTCGCGAGGAACGGGTCGCGCCGCTCGTCCACCCAGGGATCGACGCTGAGGCCGTAGCGCCGGCCCGTGGCCTGGATGAACTGCCACATCCCCACCGCCCGCTTGCGGCTGACGGCGTTGGGGTTCATCCCGCTCTCGATGAGCGCCAGATAGACGAGGTCCTGCGGCAGCCCGCCGGCCTGAAGGCGGCTGCGGATCATCGCCTCGTAGCGGGCCAGCCGCGCGAGGTAGATCTCGAAATGGCCGCGGGCGCGGGTGGTGAAGAACTCGATGTACGCCTGGACGCGCTCGTTCCCTGCGTAGGTGGCGACGTCGATGTCCCAGGTCGCGGACGCCGCGGCGGTGAGCGCGGGGGGCGCGCCGAAGAGCGCGGTGGCCTCGCGCTGGACGGCCTCCGGCGTCACACCCGCCTTCGGACGGCCGGTCGAGTCCGCGGTGATGGTGCGAAGCGAGTCGAGGAACTCCTCGTCCGATGCGCTGTCCGACGCCCGGTCCGACAGGGTCATCGCCAGTGTCGCGACCCGCGTCGAATCCGCGGCGGCGGGGGCTGGCACGCGGGGCGCAGGGGCGGCGGCGAGGGGGAGCCGCGGCTGCGCGGCCGGCGCGCCGGAGCGGGGCGCGGGCGCGGCGGCGGGTGCGGGGCGCGGGGCCGCCACCACGGGGGCGCTCGCGGTTTGGCCTCCGCGGGGGGGCGCGGCCGGCGCGACGGGAGCCGGGGCGTGGCGCGCGCACGAGGCGACGCCCACACATCCCAGGACCGCCACCGCGGCCAGCACCCTGCGGGTGAACGCCATCAGCCTCCGTGGGGGGGAAGGACGCTCTCGAGGAGCGCCGCGAGTTCGTCGTCGGTCACGAGTTCGGCCCGCACGAAGAGGCGTGCCTTGTCATGCCCGGTGAAGTGATGGAGCGCCCAGCGGGTCCGGCCGGAGCCCTGCTCGCCGGTGGGCCGGAACCCGAAGATCAGCTGCCAGTCCGCGGTGCTGGACCGGCGCTCGGCAGCCGGACGCACATCCCACGACCCGCCGTGGTGCGCAATCGTCCTCCACGCCATAGCCGTCCCGGGTCCGGGCCGCAGTGGGTGACCCCGCAATATGCCCGGTACGGCATCGCATGGTCAAGCCAATCAAGGGGTTCTGACGCGGACCGGCCGGGCCCTCGCCGCGCAGGCGCTGGCCCGGCCGTGGGTCTCGGGGAGCGGCTCAGCCCTCGCGGACGACCAGTTCCTTGAACCGCGCGGCGAGGTCCTTCGTGACGGGGCCGACCTTCCCGTCGCCGATCACCCGGCCGTCGAGCTTCACGACCCCCACGATCTCCGCGGCGGTGCCGGTGAGGAACACCTCGTCGGAGGTGAACAGTTCGTAGCGGGTGAGATTGCCCTCGCGGACGGTGTAGCCCGCCGCCGCCGCGATCTCGAGCACGGCGTCGCGGGTGATGCCGCGGAGGATCCCGGCGTAGGCGGGCGGGGTGACGATCGTCCGCGCGCGCACGCAGAAGACGTTCTCCCCCACGCCCTCGGAGACGCCGCTCCCCGCCTCCAGCATCAGCGCCTCGTCGGCGCCGGCGGCGATCGCTTCCACCTTGGCGAGGATGTGCGCCAGGTAGTTCAGCGACTTGATCCGCGGGGAGACGCCCTCCCGGTGGTGCACCGGCGTCGCGGCGGTCTGCATCGTGAGACCGCGGCCGTACACCTCCGCCGGGAAGAGGGCGATCCGGTCGGCGATGCAGATGACGCTCGCCTTCGGGCACTTCCTGGGGTCGAGGCCAAGGTCGCCCACGCCGCGCGTCACGATGAGGCGGATGTAAGCGTCCTTCAGGTCGTTGATGCGGACCGTCTCCTCGCAGACCTTCGCCATCTCGGCGAGGGGGATCGGCACCTGGAGCCAGATGGCCTTCGCCGAGGCGTAGAGCCGGTCGAGGTGCTGCGCGAGGCGGAAGATCCTGCCATTGTAGGCGCGGATGCCCTCGAAGACACCGTCGCCGTAGAGGAGGCCGTGGTCGAAGACCGAGACCTTCGCCTCCGCCTTCTCGTAGTACTTGCCATCGATCCAGATCTTGGGCACTGCACATCCCCCGGGGAAAGGGTGCCAAGAAGATAGCGGGGAGGCCGGGCCGCGGCGACCGCGAATCCCGAAAAGGTCGTTGCGCTCTTGCAGGTACGCTGTCACCTTTGGGCACGCCCGCCGTCGTGCTCACGTCGCTCCCGGAGGAAGCGACCCCGTGTACTGGCTGAGCAAGACCCTCCACCTCATCGGACGCCACCGCCGGCAGGTCGGCATCTTCCTCGCCGTCCTCGGCCCCGGCATCATCACGATGGTCGCGGACAACGACGCCGGCGGCATCTCGACCTACGCCGTCACCGGGTCGAAGTACGGCTTCTCCCTGCTGTGGATCCTCGTCATCCTCGTCCCCGTGGCGTACTACATCCAGGAGATGACCGTCCGCCTCGGCGCCGTCACGAAGCGGGGCCACGCCGAGGTCATCTTCGAGGGGTTCGGGCCGTTCTGGGGATGGTTCTCGGTCTTCGACCTGGCGGTGGTGAACTGGCTGACGCTCATCACCGAGTACATCGGGATGGTCGAGGCGATGAACCTGTTCGGCGTCCCGCCGCTCCTCACCTATCTCGGCGTGACGGCGGTGCTCCTCGCCATCGTGATGACGGGGCGCTACTGGACGTTCGAGAAGCTCACACTCGTCTTCTGCGTCTTCAACCTGGTGTACATCCCGGCGGCGCTGTGGGCGATGAAGGCGCCGGCGGCGCCGAGCTGGGGGCTGGTGGCGGACGGCCTCCTCAAGCCGGGGGTCGAAGGGGGGCTCAGCACGGAGTTCCTGTTCGTGCTCCTGGCGAACATCGGGACGACAGTCACCCCCTGGCAGATCTTCTTCCAGCAGTCGTCGGTGGTGGACAAGGGGCTCGACTTCCACGACATCAAGTTCGGGAAGTGGGACACGCTCGCCGGCGCCTTCCTGACCTGCGTGGTGGCCGGGTTCATCATGATCACCACGGGCGCAGCGTTCCACTACCACCATCCGCCGATCACCGTCGAGGACGCCAAGCAGACGGCCGAGGCGCTGGTGCCGCTGATGCCCGCGGGGAAGGGGGAGCTGGCCCGCCGGCTGTTCGCCATCGGCCTCTTCGACGCGGGGTTCCTCGGCGCGCTGTGCATCTCCCTCTCCACCAGCTGGGCGATGGGCGAGATCTTCGGCTGGGCGCACTCCCTCAACAAGAGCGTGCGCGACGCGCCCTGGTTCTACATCGCGTACGTCGTGATGCTCCTGTCGGCCGGCGCCGTGGTGCTGATCCCCGGCGCGCCCCTGGTGACCATCACGATGTACGTGCAGATCGTCGCGATCACCCTCCTGCCGGCGTGCCTCGTGTTCCTCATCCTGCTCCTGAACGACAAGGGCTTCATGGGGGAGCACGTGAACACCCGCTGGCAGAACGTCGCCAACGTCACCATCACCGTCACAATCATCCTCGTGTCCACGGCGTTCGCCGTGACGATCCTCTTCCCCAACCTGCTCGGATCGGGCGGGGGGACGGGCTCATGACGCCCAACAGCGGTGCGCCCCTGAAGGGCCTGGACCTGACCTCCGGCCCGGGGTTCGAGTTCCTCTTCTTCTCCGAGCTGGTGGGCCGCCGGGTGTGCGCGGGGAAGATCCGCGACAAGATCGGCCGGCTCGACGACCTGGTCGTTTCCGTGAGCGAGCAGTACCCCGAGGCGGCCGGGCTCTACCTGGAGCACGGCTGGGGGAAGCCAACGGAATTCGTCCCGTGGAGCCGCGTCCGGCGCATCGAGGAGGATGCGATCTTCGTGGAGCCTGCGGAGGGGGGCGGGCCGTATCCGCCGTTCGTGGACCAGCCCGGGTGGATGATGCTCGAGCGGCACCTCGTCGGCCGCACCATCCTCGACACCGACGGACGCCGCATCGAGGCGGTGAACGACGTGCATCTGCTCTACACGAACAACCGCCTCGCGGTGGTCCATGTGGACACGTCGTTCAACGGCTTCCTGCGGCGCTGGGGGCTGGGGCGGCT
>JBEKGT010000173.1:0-5208 GCA_050012655.1 Gemmatimonadales bacterium
GTGCACCTCCTGGCGAAACTGCGGCGGCGCCGGCCCGCGCACGCGCGGACGCTCGCGCAGGTGGGCGCCCCGCGGGCGCACCCACTCTTCCGCGTAGTGGCCGGCCCGGTCGCCCCGTGGGAGAGGCCGTGAGCCGGAACACGGTCCGGCGGCGGTAGTATCTTGAGCGGCAGGGGCCTGGTGGGACGCGGGCCGGGCGACGAGCCGGACAGGAAGGGGATGGCGATGACACCCAAGGTGATCGTGCTGACGGGGGCGAGCGGCGGGATCGGCGCGGCGGCCGCGAGGCGGCTCGGCGCGCGAGGGCACCGGTTGGTGCTCGCCGCCCGCCGCGAAGCCCAGCTGCGCGAGGTGGCGCGGGAAGCCGGCGCCGAGGCACTGCCGGTGGTCACCGACGTCTGCCGCCGCGCCGATGTGGAGCGCCTGCGGGACGAGGCGCTCGAGCGGTTCGGCCACGTGGACGTCTGGGTCAACAACGCGGGCCGCGGCATCACGCGGCCGGTCCTGGAGTTGACCGACGACGACGTGGATGAGATGATGGCCGTCAACCTGAAGTCGGCGCTCTACGGGATGCAAGCCATCGTGCCGCATTTCCAGGCGCGGGGCACGGGCCACCTTATCAACGTCTCCTCGATGCTGGGCCGCGTGCCCTTCGTCCCGTTCCGCTCGGCGTACAACGCGGCCAAGCACGGCCTCAACGCGCTGACCGCGAACCTGCGCATGGACCTGCGGCGCACGCACCCCGGCATCCACGTGACGCTCATGATGCCCGGTGTGGTGACGACCGACTTCGCGCGGAACGCGCTCCACAACGCGCCTGGCCTAGCCGCAGGGGGCGGGCCGCCCGGACAGACGGCGGATGAGGTGGCCGCCGTCCTCGAGTCGGTCATCGACGATCCCCGGCCCGATGTCTACACCAGCCCGGCGCTCGCCGAGCGGGTGCGGAAGTACTACGAGGATATCGCCGCGTTCGAGGACGAACTCGCCGCCGCGGCGCGGCCCCGGCCGTAGGACAGGGAGCAGGCCACCGCAGCCCCAGGGGGATCCCCGTGTACGAAACCCGCCGCCAGCAGCCAGCGGCCCGCCGCCGCTTCCTCCGCCGGCTCGTTATGCACGGAGGGGCCTCCACGGGCCTGGTCCTCGGCTCTCTCGTCGTCGGGATGCTGGGTTACTCCCACTACGAGGGACTCGCCTGGCGCGACGCGTTCCTCAACGCCGCGATGCTCCTCGGCGGCATGGGGCCCGTCGAGGTGCCGCAGACGCCCGGCGGGAAGCTCTTCGCCGGCGCCTATGCGCTCTGGGCCGGCCTCATCGTCATCATCGCCGCCGGCGTGCTCTTCGCCCCGGTGTTCCATCGTATCATCCACAAGTTCCACTGGGTCGAGGACCACGAGTCGTGATGCGATCCTGTGCCGCCCGCTCCGGGGGCCCGAAGCTCATCGCCGCCCGTCGCGCGATGCTCTTCGCCGTTCTGGCCCTCGCCGCGCGCCTTCCCGCCCTCGCCGCGCAGCAGCCGGCTGCGGGAAGCCGGCCGCCCCGGTGGGAGCGCCGCGAGGCGATGGTACCGATGCGCGACGGTGTGCGGCTCTTCACCGTGGTGATGATCCCGCGGAACGCGCCGGGACCGCCGCCGATCCTCCTCACCCGGACGCCGTACGGCGCCGGCGGGTGGGCCGAGAACGAGGACGTGCCGGGGGGCCTCCGGGAACTCGCCGCCGACGGCTACGTGTTCGCATTCCAGGACATCCGCGGCCGCAACCGCTCGGAGGGCCGCTTCCTGATGAACCGTCCGCTCCGGGCGCGAGGCGACACGACCGGGATCGACGAGGCCACCGACGCCTGGGACGCGGTGGACTGGCTGGTGAAGAACGTGCCGAACAACAACGGGCGCGTCGGGATCTTCGGCGTCTCGTATCCGGGGTGGCTCGCCGAGGTCCCGCTCGCGTACCCGCATCCGGCGCTGAAGGCCGTCTCGCCGCAGGCGCCGATGACCGACACCTGGATGGGGGACGACTTCTTCCACCAGGGCGCGTTCCGGATGTCCTACGGGTTCGAGTACTCGTGGGGGATGGAGGGCCGGGCCGCGGGGCTGCCCTCGCTCCCGATCGACCGCCGCGACGCGTACGACTGGTATCTGTCGTTCCCGAGCCTCGAGGACCTGACGGAGCGCACCGGTGCGATGCGCCTTCCCACCTGGCGCCACTTCGTCGAGCACCCCGCCTATGACAGCGTGTGGCAGGCTCGCGCATTCCAGCGGTCGGTGAGCGGGGTGAGCGTCCCGACGCTCACGGTGGGAGGGTGGTGGGATCAGGAGGACATCTACGGGCCCACGGCGACCTATGGCGCGCTGGAGCGGTTCGACACCGTGGGGGTGAACGGACTCGTGATGGGTCCCTGGAGCCACGGGCAGTGGTCCCAGCCCGGCGGCGCGTCGCTTGGCAACATCCCGTTCGGCAGCGCGACGGCGGACTCCTTCCGCCTCGACATCGAGGCGCCGTGGTTCCGGCACTGGCTGCGGGGCGAGGGGACGGGTCGCTTCCCCGACGCGCAGCTCTTCGACGCGGGCAGCGGCCGGTGGCGGTCGTTCGACCGCTGGCCGCCGCCCGGCGCGGTGCGGCGGTCGCTCTATCTCCGTGCGGGGCGGCGCCTCGCGTTCGATCCGCCCGCGGAGCGCGCGGCCGCGGACTCCTTCGTCTCGGATCCCGCGAACCCCGTCCCCTACCGGCCGCGCCCCATCGAGGTCACGTACAGCCAGGGTTCGCGCTGGAGCCGCTGGATGACGGAGGACCAGCGGTTCGTCGCGAGGCGGCCCGACGTGCTCAGCTGGGAGAGCGAGCCGCTGGCGGAGGATGTCGTGATCGCGGGCCCGGTGACCGCGAAGCTGTTCGCGGAAACCACGGGCTCCGACGCCGACTGGGTGGTGAAGCTGATCGACGTGTACCCCGACAGTGGCGCCGGCGGCGCAGCGATGGCGGGGTACGAGCTGATGATCGCGGGAGAAATCCTGCGCGGCCGGTACCGCACGAGCTTCGAGCGTCCGGCGCCGATCCCGTCGAACGAGGTGGAGGAGTACACGGTGGACCTGCACCCGCAGTTCCACACCTTCCGCCGCGGCCACCGGTTGATGGTGCAGGTGCAGAGCAGTTGGTTCCCGCTGTACGACCGGAATCCCCAGACGTACGTGCCGAACATCTTCGAGGCGCCGGCCTCGGCGTACCGGAGCCGGACGCACCGCATCGTGCGCACGGCGCTGCAGCCGTCGCATCTCGAGCTGCTGGTGCTGCGGCCGTGATGCCGCGCCGCGCGGGGCACCTGGTGTGAAGGGGCGGACCCGGGGCGGGGTGAGCCGGCGCGCGTTCGCGGCGGCGTGCCTCGTGGCCCTCGCCGCGTGCGCGCGGTCCGGGGGCGGCTCGGGGGCTGCGGCCGCCGACCCCTCGCCGCACCACGCCGGGAGCGTCACGGTCAACGGCGCGCGCCTCGCGTACCTCGATTGGGGCGGGCGCGGCCCCGGGCTCCTCCTGCTGCACGGACTCGGCGATTCGCCGCACGTCTTCGACGACCTGGCGCCGGCGCTCACCGACCACTTCTACGTCGTGGGCCTCGCGCGGCGCGCGCACGGGCGCTCGGAGCGGCGCGGCCCCTACGACGTCGGCACGTTGGTCGAGGACATCCGCCAGTTCCTCGACAGCCTGGGATGGCGGCAGGTGGTCTTCGTCGGGCACTCGATGGCGGGGAGCGAGATGGTGCGCTTCGCCGCGCTCTACCCGGAGCGGGTGAGCCGCCTCGTCTTCCTCGACGCCGCGTACGACTACGACGGCGACGCCTTCACCGCCTCCCTCGCGCACGCGCCGGTCGCATTCGACGCGACGCCCCGGGAGAGCGCGTCGTTCGAGGCGTTCCGGACGTTCCTCAAGGATGGGAACTGGCCGGGGCTGCCGTGGAGCCCCGCGATGGAGGCGACGATCCGCGACGTCGCCGTGCCGCGCGTCGACGGCGGCGTGGACTACGTGCTGAACGACACGGCGGTGGCGGGCGCCTTCCTCCGGGGCCTGCGCGGCTACCGGAAGGAGTACGCCAGGGTCCGCGCGCCGGCGCTCGCCATCGTGGCGGGGATGTACCCCGGCGCTGTGCTCGCGCCGGGCGCGAGCGACTCGGTGCAGCGCCGGGTCGCGACCTGGATCGCGTCGTACGCGCGGCCCTTCGCCGAGGCGAGCCTCGCGCGGTTCCGCGCGGAGGTGCGGGATGCGCGCGTCATCGAGATGCCGGAGAGCAACCACTACGTCTTCCTGCAGCGGCCCGCGGCGGTGATCGCCGCGGTGCGGGACTTCCTCGCAGAGACGGCGCCGGTCCGCCCGCCGGTGATGCGGCCACCGGCGCGGCGGGCGGCGACGGCGCCGTGACGGCACGCGCTGTGCGGGACGGGACCGACGGCTACATTCTGCAGGCGGACGCGGCGCGGAGGCGCGGCGCGGTGACGCGGGGAGCGGGGGACATGGTACGATGAGGCGGCCGGAGCGGGTCCAGTCGCTCGGCGAGGAGATCGCCAACAGCGTCACCCACGGGGTCGCCTCGCTGGCGTTCGCGGCGGCCATCCCGTTCCTCGTCGTGGCTGCGCTCCCCGGCGGCGCGGCGTCGGTCGTGGGCAGCGTGGTGTTCGGGGCCAGCCTCGTCCTGCTGTACTCCTCCTCCACCCTGTATCACTCGCTCGCGCGCAACCGCGCCAAGCGGGTGTTCCGGGTCATCGACCACTCCGCCATCTACGTCCTCATCGCGGGGACGTACACGCCGTTCACCCTCGGCGTCCTGCGGGGCGTGTGGGGCTGGACGCTGTTCGGCGTGGTGTGGGCGCTCGCCGCGACGGGGATCGCGCTCAAGGCCTCCCTCGGCTTCCGCTTCCCGAAAGCCTCCCTGGCGGTGTATCTCGCGATGGGCTGGCTCATTGTCGTCGCGATCAAGCCGCTCCTCACGCACCTCCCGCTCGCCGGCTTGGCGTGGCTCGCGGCAGGCGGCCTGTGCTATACCGGCGGGACCGCGATCTACGGTTGGGGACGCCCGCGGTACCAGCACACCATCTGGCACCTCTTCGTCCTCGCGGGGAGCGTCTGCCACTGGATTGCGGTCGCAGGATACGCCACGCCGCGCCTCGCGTGAGGCGCGCGCGCGTACGGGACGCCGCTCCGGCGGCGCGGACCCTCAGGAAGCGGAAGG
>JBEKGT010000174.1:0-5208 GCA_050012655.1 Gemmatimonadales bacterium
AGGTCGAGGAGACGGAGGACTTCCAGTTCTGCACCGAGGTGCTGGTGAAGGGCGACGCCCTCCCCAGCTCCGCGGCGGTGCGCGTCGCCATCGCGGGCCTCGGCGGGTCGGTGCAGGTCGTGCGCACCGAGGACCTCCTCCGGGTGCACATCCACACCAACGAGCCGCAGCGGCTCTTCGACCTGGCCGCGCCGTGGGGCGAGGTGCTCAACACCAAGGCCGACGACATGCGCGAGCAGCACCGCCTCCTGTCGGTCGGCGTCACCCAGAGCGCGGTCGTCATCGCGGACTCCGCCTGCGACCTCCCCGACGAGGTGCTGGACCGCTACGGCATCGGCCTCGTGCCGCTGCAGCTGGTACTGGACGGCGCCGTCCTCGAGGACCGCGTCAGCATCACGCCGGCGGAGTTCTATGCGCGGCTCCGCGAGGGCGGCGTGCAGCCCACCACCAGCCAGCCGACGCCGGCCGCCTTCGCGGCGGCGTTCGAGCACGCCCGCGCCACCGCCGACGAGGTGGTGGCGGTGGTCCTCTCCTCCGGGCTGTCGGGCACCTACGCGAACTCCCTGTCGGCACGCAACGCCTTCGCGAGGGGGGGGGTGCGGGTAGTGGACAGCAGGAGCGCCTCCTTCGGCGAGGGGCTCCTCGCGCTGCGCGGCGCCGAGCTCGCGGAGGACGGCTGGTCGGGCGCGGCCATCGCCGGCGAGCTGGAGCGGGTGCGGGACCAGTCGGGGATGGTCCTCACCGTGGACACGCTGGAGAACATGCTCCGCTCCGGGCGGGTCTCCCGCTTCAAGGCGCGGCTCGCCGGGTGGTTCGACCTCAAGCCGATCCTGACGCTCGACACGGAGGGGAAGGTCGCGATCGCCGACAAGGTGCGCGGCCGCGACGCCCTGCTGCCGCGGGTGCTCCGCATCATGGAGCGGCGGATCCCACGCGGCGTCAGGCGCCTGCGGATTGGGGTGGCGCACGTGGACTGCCCCAAGGTGGCCGAGGCGGTGCGCGCCGCCATCCAGGCGCGGTTCCACCCCCTCGACGTGCTCGTCTGGCCCGCCACGGCGGTCCTGGCGACCCACGCCGGGCTGGGGGCGTGGGCGGTCTTCTGGACCGTCGAGGACGGGACGCCCGAAGCCGCCGGGAACAAACGGGGCGCCGCGACGCTATGAAGGGAGCGAGGGGGCCGAGGGTCCGGCGGCCGGCGGCTCCCGCGGACGGCGGCGCCGAGCTTCGCGCTGCGCTGCGCGCGTGCAGCGACCGCAAGGCGGTGGAGGGCCTGGTCCTCGACCTGCGCGGGCTATCGGATGCGACCGACCATTTCGTGATCGTCTCGGGCACGTCCGACACCCACGTCCGCGCCATCGCCGAGAACGTCCTCGAGACGCTGCGGCTGGAAGGTGCGCGCGCGCCCCACGTCGAGGGGCTGTCGGCCGGCCGGTGGGTTCTGCTGGACTACGTGGATTTCGTCGTCCACGTCTTCCAGCCCGCGCTGCGCGAGTTCTATCAGTTGGAACGGCTCTGGGGCGATGCGCCGAGACGCCCGCTGGAGGAGGCCTGATGCGCCGGTGGTGGTTCGTGGCGGCCCTCGCCGCCTTGCTCGTCCCCGGGACGGCCCGCGCCCAGTACTTCGGCCAGAACAAGGTCCAGTACCGGAGCTTCAACTTCGAGATCATCCAGACCGACCACTTCGACGTCTACTACTACGGCCAGGAGCGCCGCGCGGCCCTCGACGGCGCGCGGATGGCCGAGCGCGGCTACGCCCGGCTGTCGCGGATCCTGAACCACGAGTGGCACGAGCGGATCCCGCTGATCCTCTACGCGTCGCAGTCCGACTTCCAGCAGACCAACGTCGTGCAGGAGGACCTCGGCGAGGGCACCGGCGGCGTCACCGAGGTCTTCAAGCACCGGATGGTGCTGCCCTTCACCGGGTCGTACGCCGACTTCGAGCACGTGCTGCAGCACGAGATGGTGCACGCCTTCCAGTACGACGTCTTTAGCCGCGGGCGCCCCGGCGCCGGCATCCAGGCGCTGACGCAGATCAACCCACCCCTGTGGTTCATGGAGGGGATGGCGGAGTACCTCTCCCTCGGCCCGGTGGACCCGCACACGGCGATGTGGCTGCGCGACGCGGCCGTCGAGGGGGACCTGCCGACCATCGAGCAGCTGACGCTGGACGAGCGCATCTTCCCCTACCGCTACGGGCACGCGATCTGGGCGTACATCGGCCAGAAGTGGGGCGACGAGGTCATCGGCGCGATCCTCCAGGCGACCATGACCGGCGGCATCGAGCAGGCGTTCCGGCGGGTGCTGGGGATCTCGCTCGAGCAGCTCTCCGACGAGTGGCGGGACGCGGTGCAGACGTGGTACCTGCCGCAGATCGCCGACAACCAGAAAGCCCGACGGTTCGCGCGCGCGGTCCTGAACAAGAAGAACTCGGGCGGCACCTACCACGTCTCGCCGCAGATCTCGCCCGACGGGCGCCGCATCGCCTACCTGTCGGAGCGCAACTTCTTCTTCATCGACCTCTACCTCGCCGACGCCGAGACCGGGCACGTCCAGCGCCGGCTGGTGCGCTCCTCCCTCGACCCGAACTTCGAGAGCCTGCGGTTCGTGAACTCCACGGGCTCGTGGTCGGCCGACGGGCACCGGTTCGCCATCGCCGTGAAGAGCGGTGACCAGGACAACCTCGTCATCCTCGACGTGCCGCACGACCGCGTCGTCGGGCGCTACCGCCTCGGGCTCAACGCCATCCTCAATCCGACGTGGTCCCCCGACGGGTCGAAGATCGCCTTCACCGGCTCCGACGGCGGCATCTCGGACCTCTTCGTGGTGGACGCCGACGGGCAGAACCTGCGGCGCCTGACCGACGACCGGTACGCCGACCTCACGCCGTCGTGGTCCCCCGACGGCCATACCATCGCCTTCGCCACCGACCGCGGCCCCGGAACCGATTTCGGGGTGCTGCGCTTCGGGAACATGCGGATCGCGCTCTACCACCTCGACACCGACTCGATCGAGGTGCTGCCGGGGATGGAAGCGGGGAAGAACGTCAACCCCGTGTGGGCGCCCGACAGCCGCTCGCTGATCTTCCTCTCCGACCGGGCCGGGATCAACGACCTGTTCCTCTTCGACCTCGCCACCCGCGACGTCTACCAGCTGACCCACGCCTTCACCGGCATCACGGGCATCACCGACCTCTCGCCGGCCATCTCGTGGGCCCGCCAGGCCGACCGGCTGGTGTTCAACTACTACGAGAACGGCCAGTACAACGTCTACGCCATCGACAACCCGCGGTCGCTGCGGCGGGAGCCGTGGCGCGGGCCGTCGCCGACGTTCCCCATACTCGCCAACGCCAGCGGCCTTCCCTTGTCAGGCCGCTTCGCTCTCGGGGGCGCGCCGGCCGACTCCGGCGCTCGCCGCGTCGCGCTGGCGAACGCCCCCGCCGTGACGAATGCCGCCGCGGCGGCGCCGGCCCCGGGCCTTCCGGCCGCCTCGTCGATCTACCGGACCGGCGCGGGCCTGCTGCGCCCGTCGGACCACGGCCCCACCTCCACCGACTCCGCGAGCGCACCGCCCCTCTCGATCCAGGCGCTCCTCGACAGCGCCACCCTCGCGCTGCCCGACACCAACGACTTCGCCTTCAAGCACTACCAGGTGCGGTACACGCCCGACTACGTGAGCCGGCCCACCATCGGCTACACCCGCGACAACTACGGGCGGGGCATCTTCGGCGGCACCGCCATCCAGATGTCGGACATGCTGGGCAACCACACCCTCATGTTCTCGGGAATGGTGAACGGCCGGCTCTCGGAGGCGCAGGCGAGCTTCGCCTACCTCGACCAGACGCACCGGATGAACTGGGTGATCGGCGCGGACCAGCAGCCGTACTTCTACTACGGCGCGTCCACCTACACGCTCGGGACGGGCCCCAACGGCGGCGACGTCCTCAACGAGCAGCTGATCCGCCTGGTGTTCCGCGACGTGTTCACCGAGGCGATCTACCCCATCAACCAGTTCAAGCGCATCGAGCTGGGCCTGCGGCTGAGCAACATCAGCCAGTCGGTCCTCAACATGCAGACCGAGCTGATCGGCGGGGTCCCCTACGACTACAACGAGACGACCACCGACGGCGCGAGCGTCACGTACGTCCAGCCGACGCTCGCGTACGTCAAGGACAACGCCCTCTTCGGCTTCACCAGCTACTTCTACGGCACCCGCCACCGGCTCGAGGTGGCCCCCGCCATCGGCGGCTGGCAGTTCACCCAGCTGCTCGCGGACTACCGCCACTACCAGATGATCGCCTTCCCGTTCTCGTTCTCGTTCCGCGGCATGGCGCTGGCGCGGCTCGGGAAGGACGGCGGCAACTTCCCGGTCTATCTCGGCTCCCCCGACCTGGTCCGCGGCTACACCTACGCCTCCTACACCGCGCAGGAGTGCTCCGCGCCGACGGGGGCGAGCTACACGGGGTGCCCCGAGCTCGACCAGCTGATCGGCTCGCGCGTGGCGGTCTTCAACGCCGAGTTCCGCTTCCCGCTGACGCGCAGCCTCGTCCTCGGCTTCCTCCCCGTGGGATTCCCGCCGATCGAGGCCGCGGTCTTCTACGACGCGGGGATCGCCTGGAACGCGGGCCAGTCGGTCCACCTCAGCCGGCCCTCCAACCCGGACCTCGCGGTGGACCGGTGGCCGATGACCTCGTACGGTATCGGCGTCCGGATCAACCTCTTCGGCTTCACGGTGCTGCGCGTGGACTATGCGGTGCCGCTGCAGCGGAAGTACTCCGACCCGAACCAGCTCTCCCACGGTGGCTACTGGATCGTGAGCCTCGGGCCGCCGTTCTAGAGACAGGGACCAGGTTCCAGACGCCAAGGGGAAGGCGCCAGGGCCCAGATGCCAAGGCGCCAAGGGAACGACACGCGGGACGCGGGCTTCGGATGAGGGGTTTCGCCAGGGGGCGGGCCGGAAACGGACCCGCCCCTTGACGTCTCGCGTGCGGCCCTTCTCTCCTGAGAGGTTGGCGCCTGGAACCTGTTCCCTGTCCCTTGGCCTCTCCCCTCGCGGCGACTAGCTTTGTGGTTCTCGTGACACGACGCTGGCCGCTCCTCCTGCTGCTGCTCGCGGCGTGCGCGCGGCCTCGCGACCGCGACACTCCCGCAGGCAGCTCGAATCCGACCGCAACCGCCGACGGCCCGCGCGCCGTCCCCGTCGTCGCGCTCC
>JBEKGT010000175.1:0-5205 GCA_050012655.1 Gemmatimonadales bacterium
CCGTGCTCTTCAGCGCGACCTTCGCGGTCGTCGGTGCGCCTGGGTCGTCGGATACGCTGCAGCTCCAGCTCCAGGAGCTCACCAGCGCTGTCACCTTCGCGAACCTCCTCCCCGGGGTTGCCACCGCGGCGCACGTGTGCGTCTCGACCGGCCTGTGGGGCGACCTCAACGTCGACGGCGCCGTCAACGGCGCTGACGCCCTCACCATCCTCACGCACGCGGTCGGGCTTCCCATCGCCCCTTACACGACCGTCAACGGCGACGTGGACGGCGACGGCCAGATCAACACCCGCGACGCCCTGATCGTGCTGACGTATGCGGTTGAGCTCCCGGTCAACGGCTTCCGCGTCGGCGCGATGAACCCCGGCGCATGCTCCGTGCAGCAGGCGGCATCGGTGCAGATCCAGCCGCGCAACGCCGAGGTCGCCGTCGGCGATCAGTTCCCGCTGGTCGCCACGGTGCGTGACAGCGGCGGCGCCGCGGTGCAGGGCGTGAACCTGGTATGGACCTCGGCCGATACGACCGTCGTGAAGGCGGACGGCACCGGGCACCTGGTGGGGATGAAGCCGGGCACGGCGCGGGTCTTCGCCTTCGCGGCCCCGGGCCTCAACGACGGCGTCACCGTCACCGTGGACAGCACGCGGCACGTGTGGTGGGTGAACCCCGCGCTCGCGGCACTCAACGGCGGCGTGGAGCTCGGCTCCACCACCCGTCCGTTCAGCAGCATCGGCCAGGCGCTGGCGCGCGCGGCGGCGAACGACTCGGTGATGATCGCGCCCGCGACCTACGGCGAGGTGGTGCACTTCGCCCGGCCGCTGACGCTGGTGGGCGACTCGACCGCCGCCGGTGCGACGGTGATCCGCAACCCCGCCGGAGCCGGCATCACGGTGGACAGCCTCCCCGGCGGAGGCCTGGTGCGCCTCGACCACCTCCGCATCGACGACTCGCAGGGCGGCGTCGTGGCGCAGAGCGGCCCGACCGGGGTGCTGAGTCTCTCGCGCCTGAGGGTCGAGCGCAGCACCGGGCTCGGCATCAGCGTGACCGGTGCGGCGCGGCTCCTGATCGACCACTCTCTCGTCCAGGGTGCGGTCGGGCAGGCCCTCACCGCCACAGGCGTCGCGTTCGTCGGGGTGCACGCCGTGTTCACCGACGCCGTGACCAGCTCAGGGATGGGCTCGAACGTGCGGCCGATCGGCGTGCGGGTGACGGGCGCCGACAGCCTCATCGTCGACAGCCTTGCCGTCGGCACGGCCGGCGTGTGGGTGGACAGCGCGCGGGTGATGCGCGTGGACGGCTTCCAGTCCCTCGGGACCGACGGCGCCGGCCTGGCCGCGCGCATCGGCGACACCTTCTCGCTCACCAACGCGGACGTCGCCGACGCCAGTTGGGCCAACAGCCAGCAGGACAGCGTGCCCGCCGTAGCGGTCGTGCTGACACCGGGCACCGGCACCGCGCAGATCGTCAACACGGTGATCCGCCACAGCGGCCGCAGCGCCCTGGTCGTGCTCGGCGGGGACTCGGTGCTCGTCTCGGGCGTGGACATCCAGAACACGCAGGTCACCCAGAACGCGATGGCGGGCCCGGGGGACGCCGCCTTCTTCGAGGGGATGCGGCGGGTCGCCGTCCAGTTCTCCAGCTTCCTCGACAACAACGGCGCGGACGTCTTCTTCGCCGACCCGAGCGCCACGATGCAGGCGACCGTGGACTCGAGCGCGTTCCGCGCCACGGTCCTGCGAGCTGCCGGCGGGGCGCTGCTCGACGTCCGGCGCTCACTGTTCCAGAACACCGCGGGAAGCGCCATCGTGACGGAAGGCGTACGGCTCGTGTCGCTGCTGCGCGTGGATGAGGGCGGACTCACCGCGAAGCCCGACAACTCGGCGGGATATGGCGGCCCCTTCGGCGTGGACGTCACCGCGGCCGACTCGCTCTACCTCGGCGCGCTCTATGCCCACGACAACCCCTTCGGGGCGGTGATCTGCCGCTCCTGCCGAGCCGTGCGCGCGGACACCAGCACCTTCCTGCGCAACGGATCGTACACCGGCTATCTCCCCGAGCAGGGCGGCACGGTGGTCCTCGAGTATCCTAGGAGCGTCGGCGTCTACGGCGTCCGGATCGACGGCGGCGGGAGCGCAGGCCTCTGGCTGCGTGGGGAAGGCCACGGCAGCCGCCTGGCCGTGGACTCGAGCGCCTTCGTCGGGGACTCGACGTCCCTCGTCTACGTGGACCAGCCCAACTGGCACGGGGATGAAGACACGGTGCTCGTGACCCGCTCCTCCTTCCGCGGCCGTGGCCAGGGCGGTTACGGGGTCCAGGTCGCCGGCTTCACCGGCGGCGTCACGGTCAGCGGCTCCGCGTTCGAGTCCATCACCACCGGCGTCGGCGTGTACAGCGCGGGGCCGGCGACGGTCTACGGCAACACCTTCACGGGCGTCGAAGAGGGGCTCGGGGCGAGCAACACCTCCGACGTCGTCTTCGACAGCAACGCCGTGACGTGCTCGAATCCCGGGGCCAGCGACGCGGTGCATCTATATGCCGTCGGCGGCTGGGTCACGCGCAACGTGCTCGCCGGATGCCTGCGCGGCCTCTGGTCGCAGAACCAGTCGAACGCGCGCGGCCTGGTCGTCTTCGGCAACACCATCTCCCGCGACTCCACATACTCGAGCAATTTGGTCGACATTACTGGCCCGTACGATTCGGTCGTGGTGTCGAGCAACATCATCCAGGGCGGCCGGGGCACTGCCCTGAGCCTCCTCGGCCAGATCACTACGGCGCGGGTGGACTCGAACACGGTGCAGGGTGTCTTCGGCAACGGCATCGTCGTGGCCGGTTTCTTCATGAACCCGGTGGAGATGACCTACAACGTCATCGCCGACAACGACACCAACGGCCTGGTGGTGACAGTGCCGGTCAACGGCACGTACAACACGGTGCTGCGCAACAAGGGCAATGGGGTGATGTTCGAACCCGGATCGTCTCACTCGACCTTCCGTGCCGCGAACCTCATGGGCAACCAGCGCTACGCAATCGTTGGGGACAGCATGGGTCCGCCGACTGACTCGGCCGACGGCTCCTGGTGGGGCGATCCGATGGGCCCGCGGTGCGTCTTGCCGTTCTGTTTCCCGGGGTCGCACGGAGACCGGATGGGACCCGGCCTGATTCTGCCGCCCGATCCCATGCTGAACTTCCCGTCGTTCTTCTCGACGACGTGGATCACTCTCGCCCCTCCGGACCCCGGCCCGCCCGCCGCAGCCCCGGTGTTCCGCGCCGCGCGAGCGCACGTCACGCTGCCCAGGCACATCGAGGCGAGGCCCATGGCACGTCCCACGACGGCGCCGGCGGCACGTCCTGCGCCGCGGCCGAGACCGGCCGCGCCAGTCACGCCGAGGAGGGTCATGCCGTGAAGCGACTCCTCGTCCTCCTCGCGCTCCTTGGCGCCCTCGCGGCGCCCGGCCGCCTCGCGGCCCAGCAGATCCACGTCGGGCTCGGCGGCCAGCTCTCGTCGGTCGTGAACGTCCCGATCGTGATCCCGATCGTCGCCGACCTCACCGGCCGGTCCGAGAAGCTCGGCTCCTACTCCTTGCGGCTCCAGTGGGACACGCTCGTTCTGCGGATCACGGGCGGCGCGGACGGCACGTTCGGCAGCCCCACGGTGAACCAGGACTCGCTCGCCTTCGGCATCCTGCGCATGGCGGGCGTGAACCCGGCGGGCGCCTCCGGCCTCATCACCTTGGTCAACATCCAGCTCCTGCCGCTGGTGAAGGCCACGACGACGCTGAAGTTCACCCTCACGGGCCTCTACGCGGCGGGGACCTTTGCCGACCTGCTGCCGAGCGCGGTGTGGGCGGACGGCATCTACTGCCCGGCCCGGGGCCTGTGGGGGGACATCGACGGCGACGGGAACGCCAACAGCCGCGACGCGCTGATCGCGCTCTCCAACGCCGTCGGCTTGGACGTCAGCGCGTTCGACATCGGCCTCGGCGACGTGAACGGCGACGGCCAGACGAACGCCACCGACGCCCTGATCATCCTCTCGAACGCCGTGGGCGTGGACGTGAGCCGCTTCCGCGTGCTCCGCATCGCGGGCGGATGCGGCAGCTCCAACGCGGCCATCGCTCTGTCGATCACGCCGACCGCGGCGGACACGCTGATCAAGGGCCAGTCGGTGCAGTTCGAGGCGTGGGCGGCCGACAGCGCCACCGGCGCCCTGCAGTCCGTGGCCAATCCGACGTGGAAGAGCAGCGCCCCGATGGTGCTGGTCATCGGCCCGGACGGGAAGGCTTCAGCCCGCGACACCGGGACCGCGGTGGTCACCGCGCTCCGCGGCACGAGGGACTCCGCCCAGACGACGGTGCACATCATCGCGCGGCGCACCAGCCATTGGGTGGACGCCGCCGCCGTCAACGCCAAGAACCGCCTCGGCACCACCAACCTGCCCTTCGGGTCCATCGAGGAGGGGCAGCAGTTCGCGCAGGACGGCGACACCCTCCGCATCCGGCTGGGCCGCTACGAGATCGCGAACGGCACGCTGAACCTCAGCCGGCCGATCGTCCTCATCGGCGACACCGCCGCGGACGGCTCGCGGCCGGTCCTGGCCCCCGACTCGAGCAGCAACGGCTACGACCAGGACGCCATCGACATCGGTGGTGCGGGACGGTTCGAAGTGCAGAACCTCGCCTTCAGTGGCGTTTACTACGGTGTCTACGTGTATGGGGCGGACTGCGTCCTGCTACGCGGCGTGCGGATGCAGACCTACAGGGAGGGCGTGTATCTCGATTCGCCGGCGCACTGCCTGCGGATCGAGCGCTCCGTGATCCTCGGCCCGGAACTGCCCTACGAGGGCGCGCCGCCGGTGCACAGCCCCGTGGCGCGGAGCGCCGGCTCGGCTGCTTACTACTCCAACTCGGGCCCAGGGGTTGATGTGGAAGCCCCGCTCGACACCCTGACGATCGAGGACACGGAAATCGGCGGGTTCGACTACGGGGTCATGCTCTGGACGCAGCCGGACAGCACCACCATCCGCCGGTCGCACCTGCACGACTTCAACTTCGCCGCGGTGACGACCTACAGCGACGGCGGCCCGTGCTACGGCGAGGAGTGCCCGTCCCCTCCGGCGCGGCCCGCCGCGCGCCCCCGTCCCGTGCACGGGACCCGCGCGGGCGTCGCCCGGTCGGCGATGGACGGCATGTCCCCGCCGGTGGCCGTGGT
>JBEKGT010000176.1:0-5199 GCA_050012655.1 Gemmatimonadales bacterium
CTCCTCGCGCTCTCCCACGATCCCGCCCTCGCCGGCGAGGGACGGCTCGCGCGCGCGCTCCGCGCGATGGCTCCGGAGATGGTCGTGGCGCTGCCGGACGGGCTCGCCGTCGTGCCCTACACCATGCCCGGCACCGTGGCGCAGGGCGCTGCCGCGGGCGCGGCGATGGAGGGACACGACGTCGCGCTGTGGGCGAAGCACGGGGCGGTGGCGGCGGGACGGGACTACGCGGAGGCCTTCGACCTCCTCGACACGGTCAACACGGCAGCCCGGATGCTGCTCCTCTGCCGGTCGGCGGGCTACGAGCCGGAGGGGCTCAGCGCCGCGGCGATCGAGGAGCTGCGGCGGGTGTATGTCCGGCCCGGGGACTCCTGACCCGACGTCCCGCCCGGAACCAGGCGCACAGCGAGCGGACGGGGCACTGCGGGCACCTCGGCGCACGCGCGGTACAGACCAGCGCGCCAAGATCCATCAGCGCCTGGTTGAAGGTCCACGCGGCGCCGCCGCGCCGCGGCTGGAGCTCCTCGGCCAACCGGGTCACCGCCTTCGCCCCCGCCGCGCCCTTCACCCCGTCGCGCCCGCGGAACACGCGGCCCAGGACCCGCGCGACGTTCGTGTCCACGGCGGCGGCGGGGCGCTCGAAGGCGAACGTGGTCACCGCGCCGGCGGTGTAGGCACCCACGCCGGGGAGGCGGCGTAGTTCGTCCGGTGCGCGGGGAATCTCGCCGGCGTGCCGGGCGACCACCTCGCGCGCGAGGCGGTGGAGGTTGGCGGCGCGGCGGTAGTAGCCGAGGCCGTCCCAGGCCTCACGCACCGTAGCGGGCCGTGCGCGGGCGAGGTGCCGGACCGTGGGGTAGCGCGCGAGGAACGGCTCGTAGTACTCCAGCACCCGCGCGACCTGCGTCTGCTGGAGCATGAACTCCGAGACCAGGACGGCGTACGGGTCCCGAGTCCGGCGCCACGGAAGGTCGCGCGCGGCCTTGCGGTACCACGCGGCCAGCTTGCGGCGGAAGCGGATGGCGGCGCTCGGGGTGGACTGGGTGGACATGGCGGGCGACAATATAGGACGGGGCCCGCTGGAAGGGGACGGATGGAGCGCATTCCGAGGACGACCGGAGAGCTGCCGATCCCGGTGAACGCCGCCCGGTCGGTGGCGAAGCCGGTGCTGGGCGCGCTCGCGCATGTCGGCCGCATCGGCATGATGCTCCTCGAGATGGGGCGCGCCCTCCCCGAGTGGCGCATCTGGCTGCCTCGCACCTTCGAGCAGTGCCGGATCGTGGGCACCGGCAGCCTCGGCATCGTCATCCTCACGTCCATCTTCGCCGGCGGCGTGACCGCGGTGCAGGCGGGCTACCAGTTCACCGGCAGCGTCCCGCTCTATCTCGTCGGCAGCATCGTGGCCGAGAGCATCATCCTGGAGCTGGGGCCGGTGCTCACCGGCCTCCTCCTCGCCGGCCGCGTCGGCGCGCGCTACGCCGCCGAGCTGGGCACGATGCGTGTCACCGAGCAGATCGACGCCCTCGAGTCGCTCGGCCGCAACCCCGCGTCGCACCTCCTGCTGCCGCGGGTCCTGGCCGGGATCCTGATGCTGCCCGCGCTCGTGGTCTTCGCCGACGCCACCGGCCTCGTCGCCGGCTGGCTCGCGTCGAAGCAGGCGATCCACATCACCAACGCGGACTTCATCTACGGCACCCGCTACAACTTCCGGGCGTTCGACCTGTGGTACTCGGGGATCAAGGCGCTGGTGTTCGGCGCGGTGATCACCATCGTGCCGTGCTACGTCGGCTACACGGCCAAGGAGGGTGCGGAAGGGGTGGGGCGGGCGACCACCACCGCGGTGGTCGTGTCGTGCGTGCTCCTCCTGGTGCTCGACTTCGTCCTCGCGAAGATCCTCCTGCCGACGTGATCGAGCTCCGGAATGTCCGCAAGCGCTTCGGACGCCTGGTGGTCCTCGACGGCGTGGACTTCGTCGTGCAGGAAGGCGAGACCGTCGCGCTCCTCGGCCCCTCCGGCACCGGGAAGAGTGTCCTCCTCAAGCACATCATCGGCCTCCTCAAGCCCGACAGCGGTGAGGTGCTGGTGGACGGGCTGTCGGTGCCTTCGCTGAAGCGCAAGGAGCTGGCGGATCTGCGCAAGCGGATCGGCTACGCCTTCCAGACGGGGGCCCTGTTCGATTCGGTCTCGGTGTTCGAGAACATCCGGCTCGGCATCAACGAAGACCGTGGTTACCGCGACCTCGACTTCAGCCGGGAGCGGGTGGCGGAGTGCCTGCGGCTCGTCAACCTCCCCGAGGACGTGGCGAGGCTGATGCCGATCCAGCTGTCCGGCGGGATGCGCAAACGGGTCGGCATCGCCCGCGCGATCGCCGGGAGGCCCAAGTATCTTCTGTACGACGAGCCGACGTCGGGGCTCGATCCGGTGAACGCCGACGTGATGGACGGGCTGATCGGGAGCCTGCAGCACGAGCTGCACGCCACGAGCGTGGTGGTGAGCCACGACGTGCGCGGCTCGTTCCGGGTGGCCGACCGGATCGCGCTGCTGCACCAGGGCCGGATCCGGGCGGTGGGAACGCCGGAGGAGTTCATGGCGGCCAAGGACGAGGTGGTGCGGGGGTTCCTTGAGCGCGACTTCCAGGTCGCGGACGCGGAGCGCTGAAGGTGGAGCTGCGCTATCGGCGTGAGGCCGCGGTCGGCGTGTTCCTCATCGTCGCGACCCTGGTCTTCGTGCTCGGGCTGATGTGGCTGCGCGGCAAGTCGCTCTCGCGCGGCGAGGTGGTGGACGTCGTGTTCACCGATGTGGTGGGCCTCAAGGAGGGGGATCCGGTCCGCACCTCGGGGGTCGCCGTGGGGACGGTGCTGTCCATCCGGCTCGACCGCCCCGGCCGCGTCCTGGTGCAGCTGGAGCTGAAGCACCGGCAGGAGCCGCGGAGCGACGCCCGCGCGACCGTCCGCTCCCTCGACTTCTTCGGGGCGCGGTACATCGACTACCGGCCCGGGACCGCGGCCCCGCGCGCGGAGGGACAGGCCATCCCGGGCACGACCGAGCTGGGCTTCGGCGAGATGGCGCAGGACCTCTCGGAACAGGGCCGCCGGGTGCTCGGCAACGCCGCGACGCTGGTGGGCCCCGAGAACAACCGTGAGCTCCGCGCCACCCTGGCGCGCGCGCAGCAGCTCCTGGACCAACTGGGGAGCGACGCGGCGAGTGGCACGCACGAGGGGATCGGCGCGCTCACCGAGCTGTGGCATGTGCTCCAGCGGATCGACCTGCTGATCGCGAACCCGGCGAACCAGCAGTCGCTCGCCAACGTGCGCGACGCCACCGCGAACCTCGCCGAGGTGTCGGCGACGCTGCGGCACACCAGCGTCGTGATGGACTCGCTGCTCGTGAAGGTCAACTCGGGGCGGGGGACGATGGGCCAGCTCGTCAACGACACGTCGCTCCTGGTCGAGCTGCGCCGCACCAACCGCCACCTCGACTCGCTGGTCACCGACTTCATGTCGCACCCCAAGAAGTACATCAACGTGCACGTCTTCTAGCCGTGCTCAAGCTCCTCTTCCTCGGCACCTCGGCCGCCCGGCCCACGGTGGAGCGCTCCGTCTCCGCCCTCGCGGTGGTGCGCGAGGGGGAGACGCTGCTGTTCGAGTGCGGCGAGGGGACGCAGCGGCAGATGATGCGCTACGGCGTCTCCTTCGGGCTCTCCGAGGTGTTCTTCACGCACTTCCACGCCGACCACTTCCTCGGAGTGATCGGCCTGGTGCGCACCCTGGGGCTCCAGGGCCGGACCGACCCGATGCGCTTCTACGGGCCGAAGGGGGCGAGCAGGATCCTCGGCGCCGCGCTCGGGCTCGGAGTGGAGCGGGTGCCCTTCGAGGTGGAGATCGAGGAACTGGAGCCGGACATGGCGCTCCACCGGGAGGGGTACGAGATCCTCACCTACGCGGCGGACCACGGCGGGAGCGCCCTGGGGTACGTGCTGGTGGAGAAGGACCGGCTGGGGAAGTTCGACCCCGTGCGGGCGAAGGAGCTCGGGGTCCCGGAGGGGCCGCTGTGGGGCCGCCTGCAGCGGGCCGAGGCGGTGACCCTTGACGACGGGCGGGTGGTGGAGCCGGGGGCGATCGTGGGCGAGCCGCGGCCAGGGCGGAAGGTGGTCTACACCGGCGACACCCGGCCCTGCAAGGCGACCATCGAGGCCGCGATCGGCGCGGATGTGCTCGTCCACGAGGCGACGTTCTCGCTCGAGGAAGCGGAGCGCGCGAAGGAGACCGACCACTCCACCGCGCACGAGGCGGCGGAGGTGGCGCGGATGGCGAAGGCGCGGCGGCTGGTGTTGACGCACCTCAGCGCGCGCTATTCCCGCGACGCCGCGCCGCTCCTCGAGGAGGCGCGGGCGGTCTTCCCCGAGACGGTGATCGCGAAGGACGGGATGGAGATCGAAGTCGCCTACCGGGAGTAGGTGATCCCGGTATCGGACCCACGACGTACGCCGTTCGTGCGATATCCGCCCACCCCGGCTGCGGGTAAGTTGGGCCCAACCACACAATCGGAGCGGTCCAATGAAGACCCGCTGGCTGATGGCTGCGGCTGCTTTCGCGTTGCTGACGACGAGCAATCCGGCTGTCGCGCAGGGCAGGGGACGCGGGAATGACCAGCAGAACCGCGGCCAGGCGAAGAAGGCCACTCGCCAGTTCGCGGCGCACGACCGCCAGGCCGCGGAGCAGTGGTCCCAGCAGCACCGCGCGGCGCCCCCTCGCGGGTTCAGGCGGACCGACCGGCTGCCTCCCCAGTACGAGACGCGGATCGCGCCCGGCTACGTGTTCGACGCGTATGCGCGGCAGAGGAGCTACCCGGCTCCGGCGGACATGGTGCGCGGCTTCAGCCCGCCACCTCCCGGCTTCCGTTACCTCGTGATCGGGGGGAACGTCGTGCTCGTGGACAACGGGTACCAGGTGCACGATGTGATCCGCCTGCAGGTCAACTTCGGCTTTTGACCTCGTGGGCGGGCCGGGGGGTCGTGGTGACCGCACGAACCGCCCCCCCCGGCCTGTGCCTCGCAAAGTGGCGCGCGGGCTGAACGGCGCGCGGGTTGAATAAGGGCAGGTGCGGGCATAACTTTCCCGGCCCTTCACGGGGCTGTAGCTCAGCTGGGAGAGCGCCTGGATCGCACCCAGGAGGTCAGGGGTTCGAGCCCCCTCAGCTCCA
>JBEKGT010000177.1:0-5159 GCA_050012655.1 Gemmatimonadales bacterium
CGTCTACCGCCTCGCCGAGGTGTCGAACAACATCATCGACCAGTGCGCCGCGCTCGGCGTACCGTTCGCCCGCGAGTACGGCGGCCTCCTCGACAACCGCTCCTTCGGCGGCGCCCAGGTCTCGCGGACCTTCTACGCCCGCGGGCAGACCGGCCAGCAGCTCCTCCTCGGCGCCTACCAGGCCCTGGAGCGCCAGATCGGCCGCGGCCAAGTGGAGATGTTCACGCGCCACGAGATGCTGGAGCTGGTCGTGGTGGACGGGCGCGCGCGGGGGGTGGTGGTCCGCGACATGGTCACCGGCGAGATCCAGACCCACCTCGCCGACGCCGTCTGCCTCGCCACCGGCGGCTACGGCAACGTCTACTTCCTGTCCACGTACGCGAAGGGGTGCAACGGCACGGCGATCTGGCGCGCCTACAAGAAGGGCGCCGGCTTCGCCAACCCCTGCTTCACGCAGATCCACCCGACCTGCATCCCGGTCACCGGCGAGCACCAGTCGAAGCTCACGCTGATGAGCGAGTCGCTCCGCAACGACGGCCGGATCTGGGTGCCGAACAAGAAGGGCGACACCCGCGCCCCCGGTGACATCCCCGAGGACGAGCGGGACTACTACCTGGAGCGGAAGTACCCGAGCTACGGGAACCTTGCCCCCCGCGACATCTCCTCCCGCGCCGCGAAGCAGGTCTGCGACGAGGGGCGCGGCGTCGGCCCCACCGGCCTCGGCGTCTACCTCGACTTCGCCGACGCCATCGGGCGGCTGGGGGAGGACGCCATCCGCGAGAAGTACGGGAACCTCTTCGAGATGTACGAGCGGATCACGGCGGAGGATCCGTACAAGATCCCGATGCGCATCTTCCCCGCCACCCACTACACGATGGGCGGCCTATGGGTGGACTACAACCTCGAGAGCACCATCCCCGGCCTCTTCATCCTGGGCGAGGCGAACTTCTCCGACCACGGCGCCAACCGCCTGGGGGCGAGCGCCCTGATGCAGGGGCTCGCCGACGGGTACTTCGTCATCCCCTACCCCCTGGGCGACTACCTCGCGCGCAACCCGCAGGCGAAGGTGGCGGCGGACCACCCCGACGTCCGTGCGGCCGAGGCCGCGGTGGCCGGCCGGGTCGAGCGCCTCCTCGGCATCAAGGGGAAGCGCACGGTGACGTCGTTCCACCGCGAGCTGGGCCGGATCATGTGGGAGCACTGCGGGATGGCGCGCAACGCCGCCGACCTCAAGGCGGGGCTCGCCAAGATCCCGCCGCTGCGAGAGGAGTTCTGGCGCGACGTCACGGTGCCGGGGTCGGGCGACGAGATCAACCAGTCGCTCGAGATGGCCGGCCGCGTGGCCGACTTCCTGGAGATGGGCGAGCTGATCATCCGCGACGCCCTGGAGCGGGACGAGTCGTGCGGCTGCCATTTCCGGGATGAGCACCAGACCCCGGACGGCGAGGCCCTCCGCGACGACGGGCGCTTCGCCCACGTCGCGGTGTGGGAATACCGCGGCGACGCCGCCCCGGTGCGGCACCAGGAAGCGCTCACCTTCGAGAACGTCCAGCTCGCGACCCGGAGCTACAAGTGATGAACCTGACCCTGCACGTCTGGCGCCAGAAGGATGCGCGGACCCCGGGCCGCTTCGTCACGTACGAAGCCCACGACATCAGCCCCGACATGTCCTTCCTCGAGATGCTCGACGTCGTGAACGAGCGCCTCATCGAGGGGGGCGAGGAGCCGATCGCCTTCGACCACGACTGCCGCGAGGGGATCTGCGGCACCTGCGGCGTGGTGGTCAACGGCCGGCCTCACGGGCCGCGGGAGCGGACCACCGCCTGCCAGCTCCACATGCGGAGCTTCGCCGACGGCGACTCCCTGACCATCGAGCCGTGGCGCGCCAAGGCCTTCCCGGTCCTCAAGGACCTGATCGTGGACCGGAGCGCCCTCGACCGCATCATCGCGGCTGGGGGGTTCATCGCCGCGCCGATCGGCAGCGCGCCCGACGCCAACGCCATCCCGGTCCGGAAGGTCTTCGCCGACCTTTCCATGGACGCCGCCGCCTGCATCGGCTGTGGCGCCTGCGTGGCCGCCTGCCCCAACGCGTCGGCGATGCTCTTTACCGCGGCCAAGGTCTCTCACCTCGGCCTCCTGCCGCAGGGCCAGCCCGAGCGCTTCGACCGGGTCCGGGCCATGATCGCCCGGATGGACGCCGAGGGCTTCGGGAGCTGCACCAACCATGAGGAGTGCGAGGCGGCGTGCCCCAAGGGCATCACCGTCGAGACCATCGGGCGGATGAACGCCGACTACGTGATGGCCAGCCTGACCGTGGGCCGGCGCGCGGCGCGCCTGGGGGATAGCGGCGGGGGATGAGAACCGTCGCCAGATGACAGACGCCAAGACGCCAAGGAGAGGCCGGCTTCGCTCCCCTTGGCGTCTTGGCGTCTGGCTCCCGCGTGTTCTAGAGTCTCACCATCTCCAGCGTCTCGCGGACGGCGTCCGCCGACTTGACGAGCGCCGCGTGCTCGGCCGGGTTCATCTCGATCTCGATGATCTGCTCCAGCCCCCGCGCGCCGATCTTGCACGGCACGCCCAGGAAGACACCCCTTATCCCGTACTCCCCTTCGAGCCACGCCGAGCAGGGGAGGATGCGCTTCTTGTCCTTCACGATCGCCTCGGCCATCTGCACCGCGGCCGACGACGGGGCGTAGTACGCGGAGCCCGTCTTGAGGAACGCGACGATCTCGGCCCCGCCCGTCCGCGCCCGCTGGACGTGCTTCTCGATCTCGTCGGCGTCCATCAGCTGGGTGATCGGGATCCCCGCGACCGTCGTGTACGACACCAGCGGCACCATCGTGTCGCCGTGGCCGCCCAGCACCATCGCCTGGATATCTTCCACGCTCACGTCCAGCGCCTGGGCGAGGAACGACCGGTAGCGCGCCGTGTCGAGCACCCCCGCCATCCCGAGCACCCGCTCCCGCGGCGCGCCGAGGGTCTCCTTCATCACGTAGCACATCGTGTCGAGCGGGTTGGAGACCACGATGACGATGGCCTTCGGGCTGCACCGCTTGATCTCCTGCCCCACCGACTTCACGATGTCCACGTTGGTGCGCAGCAGGTCCTCGCGGCTCATCCCGGGCTTCCGCGCGATCCCCGCCGTCACGATGAACAGCTCGGAGTCCTCCGCGGCGCCGTAGCCGTTGGTGCCGATGACCCGCGAGTCGAACCCCTCGATGGGCGCCGACTCCCACTGGTCGAGCCCCTTCCCCTGGGGCACGCCCTCCATGATGTCCACCAGCACGATCTCGCGGGCCAGCTCCTTCTCCGCCAGGCGCTGCGCCGTGGTGGCTCCCACGTTGCCCGCGCCGACGACGGTGATCTTGTTCACTCGGGGGCCTCTGCCTCGGTTCGGGTGTGATGGAGCCGCTTGAGCACGTCGTACAGCGCGATGCCTGCCGCGGTCGCCAGGTTCAGACTGCGCACCGGACCGCCCATCGGGATGCGCAGGACGCGCTCGGGGTGCTTCTCCAGGATGCGGCCCGGAAGTCCGTCCCGCTCGTTCCCGAAGACCAGGCACGCGCCGTCGGGGATCTCCGCGTCCCACAGCGACCGCGAGCCGTGGGCGGAAAAGTACCAGCAGCGTTCCCGGGCCACCGCCTCCCGGAAGTACCGCCACCCGGGATGCACCCACAGGTCCACGGCGTCCCAGTAGTCCACGCCGGCGCGCCGCAGCGCCGCGTCGTCCAGCGAGAATCCCAGGGGTTCGATTAGGTGCAGCGAACTGTCCGTCGCCGCACACAGGCGCGCGATGTTCCCCGTGTTCGGCGCGATGAGCGGCTCGATGAGCGCGAGGTGCAGGCCCAGGGTCACCCCCCGATTTGCGACAGCGCCCGCAACCCTCCGGCGTCCATCCGCAGTAAATGATGTGCGGTGGGCTTCTCGGCCAGCGCCCGCGTGAAGTGCGGGGCGAGCGCCTCCCCCCGGCGGAGCGGGCCGCGGAAATCTACCTCGTGCCTGCCGAAGAGGCACGTCCGCAACTGGCCGTCGGCGGTCAGGCGCACCCGGTTGCACGCGCCGCAGTAGGTGTGCGTCATCGGGGTGATGACGCCCACCGAGCCCGGCGCGCCCGCGGCGCGGTAGTACGCCGCCGGGCCGTTCCCCGTCGGACCCTCCGCTGCCTCGATCCCCCCGAGTGCGGCCGCGCAGCGGTCCAGTATCTCCGCGCTCGGCACCACGTGTTCCCACGTGAGCCCACTCATCTCCCCCACCGGCATCAGCTCGATGAACCGCACGTGCCAGGGGTGCACGAGCGTGAGCCGCGCCATGTCCTCAACCTCATCGTCGTTGATGCCGCGCATCACGACCATGTTGAGCTTCACCGGCGCCAGCCCTGCCTCCTCCGCCGCCGTCGCCGCCGCCACCGGATCGAGGCCGAGGTCCCTCCGCGCGATCTGCGCGATCCGCGCCGGCCGCAGGCTGTCCACCGACATGTTCACCCGGTCGAGGCCCGCGTCGCGGTACAGCCGCGCGACGTTCGCCAGCGTGACGCCATTGGTGGAGAGGGCGATGTCCTCGATGCCCGCAATCGCCTTGAGATACCGGAACAGGACCTCGAGGTCGGGCCGAATGGTCGGCTCCCCCCCGGTGATTCGGAGACGTCGGATCCCGAGCGGCTGCAGCTGCCGCACCAGCTCCGCGATCTCCTCGTAGCGGAGGATCTCCGCCCGCGGCAGCCAGACCAGACCGTCCTTCGGCATGCAGTAGAGGCACCGGAAGTTGCAGCGGTCGGTGACGCTGATGCGCAGGTAGGAGATGGCCCGGCCCTGGGCGTCAAGCACGCGCGTGCTCCACCCAGCGCGCCGCACCGCCGTCGAGGTGCTCCTTCTTCCAGATCGGCGCCCGGCGCTTGACCTCGTCGATCACCCAGCGGCACGCCCCGAAGGCGTCGGCGCGGTGCGGGGCGGCCGCCGCGACCGCGACACTCGCCTCTCCCGTCGGCACGTACCCGAGCCGGTGCCGGACCTCGACGCGCGCCTCTGGCCAGTGCTCCCGCGCCTCCCCGACGATCCGCGCCAGCTCCTCCTCCGCCATCGCCTCGTACGCGGAGTACTCGATGCCGGCGACCTCCCCGTCCTCCGCCGATCGGCGCACCGTACCGATGAAGAGCGCGGTCC
>JBEKGT010000178.1:0-5153 GCA_050012655.1 Gemmatimonadales bacterium
GGGATGAGGAGGAGGATGCCCGGGACCATCAGCACGCTGAGGCAGAGGACGAAGAGGCGGTCACGGCCGGGGAAGCGGAGCCGGGCGAAGGCATAAGCCGCGAGGGCGCTGGTGGTGACCTGCCCCACCACGACCGCGAGGGAGAAGACGAGCGAGTTGAGGTAGAAGCGCCCGAACGGCAGGGCGCGCCAAGCACTGAGGTAGTTGGCGATGCGCACCGGCCGCGGGAGGAGCGGCGGCGGGTAGGCGAAGACGGCGAACTCGTCCATCAGCGAGGTGGCGACCATCCACAGGAAGGGCAGCATCATCACGAAGACGAGGAGGGCGATGCCGGACCAGTAGAGGACCCGTCCGGCGCGGCGGGGCCGGCTAGACATAGTCGATCCGCTTCCCCAGCAGCCGGAACTGCACCGCGGTGACCACGAGGAGGACGCCGAAGAGGACGAGGGCCATCGCGCTGGCGGAGCCGAAGCGGAGGAACTCCCACGCCGTCTGGTAGATGCGGTAGACGATCACATCGGTGCTGTGGAGCGGCCCCCCCTCGGTCATCATGTAGACGAGGGTGAAGACCTGGAAGCCCGAGATGATCCCCGTCACCAGGACGAAGAGCACCACCGGCCTGAGGAGCGGCAGCGTCACGTGGCGGAAGCGCTGCCAGGGGGTGGCGCCGTCCACCAGCGCGGCGTCGTAGTACGACTGCGGGATCCCCTGGAGGCCCGCGAGGAAGACCACCATCTGGTAGCCGACCTGCGTCCACACCGTCACGAGGATGATGGCGAGGAGCGCGAGGTGCGGGCTCCCGAGCCAGTCGAGCGCGGGGAAGCCCACGAGGCCGAGGAGGTAGTTCACCAGGCCGAAGTCGGGGTTGAACATCCACTGCCAGACGATGGCGATGGCCACCGCCGAGGTGACGAATGGGAGGAACACGACCGTCCGGAGGAGGCGCTCGCCGCCTTGCCGCCGGTTGAGGAGGAGGGCGAGGCCGAGGGCGGCCGCCATCGTGATCGGGACGTACGTGGTGTAGAGTGCCGTGTTCCGGAGCGTGATCCAGAACAGCGGGTCGTGCGCCAGCTCGCGGAAGTTCGCCAGTCCCACGAACGGCCGCGCCTTCTCGAGGAGGCCCCACTCGTGGAACGCGAGATACACGGTGAATGCGAGGGGCGCGAACGAGAAGACGGCGAGGTGGAGGAACGGTACGCCGAGGAACCCCCACGCGGTGAGCGTCTCGCGGCGGCGCCGCTCCGGCGTGCGCCCCGCCCAGCGCCACAGCCACGCGGCCAGGGCGGCGAGGAACGCCACGGCGAGCGCGGACGCCGGCCGCAGCAGCGGGGGCCGCACCTCTCCTTCGGGCGCGGCGGTGACCAGCACGATACCGACGACATCCCAGTCATCCGCGTCCTTGAGGGGTGCGACCGCACCGCCCGGCCTGGGGCGCGGCGCCTCGTCTCGGCGGAGGGAGTCGAGGAGGGAGGGATGCGCGCTGGTGCCGGTGCACGCCCCCAGCGGCACGGACGGCGGCGCTGCCGCGCCCCCCGCCCGCAGCCAGACGATCCGGTCCCGCCCGCCCGCACACAGCACCGACACGTTGTAGCCGCGCAGGCGCTCGAGGTGCCTCAGCGCGGACGTGAGGTCGGCCCCGGCGGCGACCGCCGTGCGCACGGAGTCTGCGGCCTCGACCGCCGCCGCCTCGCGCTCCCGCTCGAGCGCCTGATCATCGCGCCAGCGCTCGAGGCCGAGCCCGAGCGTTGCGAGCGCGGCCGCGGCGACGACGACGCCCCACTGTACGCTCCGGGCGCTCACCTCACATCCCCGCCGGCGGCCGCGCCGCCGCCGTCACCGCCGTCCCCGCCATCCCCGCCGTCCCCGGAGCCGGCGCGAGGGCGCGGTCCAGCTGCGCCGCGACGTCGTGGAGCACCGCCGCGACGTCCTCGCCGTTCATCACGATACGATCGATGATGTCGGGGAGGATGTTCTCCACCTCGCGCCACTTCTCGATGCGCGCGCCCCACGGCATGCGCCCGGAGCGCACGGCGCGGCGGAAGATCGCCTCGAGCCCCGAGGTGTCGGCGCGCGCCACCTGGTCGGCGAGACGGGTGAGGGCCGGGATCTCGAGCCCCCCGGCGGCGCGCGTCACCTGCGCGAGCGAGTCCACCATGTACGCCGCCAGCTCGACGGAGAGGCGCTTGTGGTGCGCGTTCCGCGCCACCGCGAACCCCGACGCGTAGAGCACCGTGGCGGGTGCGCCCCCCTCGCGGTACGGGAGCTGGGTGAGCCCGATGCGCACGCGCCCCTGCTCCAGCAGCGGGCGCACCTGCGGCATGTAGAAGTGGCCGAAGGGGATCATTGCCAGCCGGCCCGAATAGAAGTTCCGCATGTGGTCGCCGACCGAGCGCCGCAGGCCGAAGTAGCGCGGCACCACGGAGTCCCGCGTGGCCAGCCCCGTGAAGGCGCGGAACGCCCAGACGCTCGCCGGCGAGTCGAGGCAGCCGCTGGCGCGCGTCCCGTCGGGGCAGAGGACGTCGCCCCCCAGCGCCCACAGCGATCCGATCCAGATGAACGGCCGGCGGTCGAGCCAGAAGCCGTAGACATCGGGCTTTCCGTCGCCATCCACGTCCCGCGTGAGCGCCTTGGCCGTGGCGCGGAACTGCTCCCATGTCCACTGCTCGGGGGGATACGGCACCCGGAAGCGGTCGAAGACGTCTTTGTTGTAGGCGATGACCATCGGGCTGTAGCCCTTGGGGAGGGCGTACACCGACGCGCCGCGCCGGAAGATGGCCAGCACCTCGGGGTCGAACGCGTCGAGCGACGCGCCCGCCCGCGCGGCGTAGGGGGCGAGGTCGAGGAGGGTGCCCGAGCGCACGAACGCCGGGATGTCGATGTTGTCGAGGAGGAAGACGTCGGGGGGCGCGGCCGCCGCGATGGAGGTGAGGATCAAGTCGCGGTACTCCGCCTGGTTCGGGACCGACTCGAACGAGACCTTCACCCCGGGGCGCTTCGCCGAGAAACCGTTGATGTACTGCTGTTCGAGGCGCACCTCCGTCCAGTCCGCCCAGTTGGCCACGGTGAGGGTGGTGCCGGACTCGCCGCCTCGGCAGGCGGCGAGCCACAGAACAAGCAGGGGCCAGACGCCAAGACGCCCAGGGCAATCGCCTCGGGCCGCGCCGCCTCCGCTCACGCGCCGAGCCGCCGGCCGTCGGCGCCGAAGGCGTGGAGCTTCCCGGGTGGCACCGCGAGGCCGACGCGCTCGTCCACCACCGGCACCTTACCCTCGCGCACGCGCACCACCGCTGTCTCGCCGGCGTCGAGCCGCACGTGCACCAGCGCTTCCGGGCCCAGCGGCTCGACCAGCGCGACAACGCCCGCGAAATCCCCCGCCTCATCCGCCACCAGCCGCGCATCCTCCGGCCGGAACCCGATGGCATGCACTTCGGCGCGCCCATGCGCCGCGCCTTCCGCAGTGCTTGGCGTCTTGGCGTCTGCCCCTCTGGCTCCTGTCTCAATCACGTTCATCCCCGGCGCGCCGATGAACGCGGCCACGAAGACGTTGGCGGGGCGCGCGTAGATCTCCGCCGGCGTCCCCACCTGCTGCAGCACGCCGCGGTGCAGGATCGCGATCCGCTGCCCCATCGTCATCGCCTCGACCTGGTCGTGCGTGACGTAGACCATCGTCGCCCCGAGCCGCCGGTGCAGCCGCACCAGTTCGGCGCGCATCTGCACCCGCAGCTTCGCGTCGAGGTTCGAAAGGGGCTCGTCGAAGAGGAAGACCTTGGGCTGGCGCACGATGGCCCTGCCGAGCGCGACCCGCTGGCGCTCGCCTCCCGAGAGCTGCGCGGGACGGCGCGCGAGGAGGGACGTCAGCCCCAGGGCGGCGCTCACCTCCTCCACTCGACGCCGCGCCTCGGCCTTCGGCGTGCGGCGCATCACCAGGGGGAAGGCGATGTTCTCGCGGACGCTGAGGTGCGGATAGAGGGCGTAGTTCTGGAACACCATCGCGACGTCGCGGTCCTTCGGCGGCAGGTCGTTCACCCGAACGCCGTCTATGGCGATGTCCCCGCCGCTCGGCTCCTCGAGGCCGGCGATGAGCCGCAGGACGGTGGTCTTCCCGCACCCGGACGGACCGAGGAGGACGAGGAACTCTCCCGGCGCGACGTCGAGCATCAGGTCGTCGAGGGCGGGGGCATCGGCGCCGAAGCGCTTGGTGAGGTGGGCGAGGGAGACGGCGGGCATGGGCCGAACATAGGGCGCCGGGCGCGGGGCGAGCAAGCGGAGCTTGTGAGCGGCGGCGCGCCCCGCCGCATCGTCAGGTGGCCGGATGCGCTGGCCCGGCGATCGCGTCCGCGACCCTCTCGAGGACGAAGTCGCTCTCATAGTACTCGCTGTGGCGGGGCTTGATCTGCAGGAAGAGGTCGCGGCCGAGGCGGCGCAGGCTCTCCCGCAGCGTCAGGGTGCGCCGCGCATCGCCGTCCAGCTTCTCCGCCGCCGGGACCGGCATCGGCCACCACACCGGCACGGAGGCGGGCTGGGCGTACTGCGCGTCCCGCATCGCGGCGCTCACGTCCACCCGCTCGATGACCTCCGGGGGATACTCCCGCCCGCGGTCGAGGTCCGCCATCTCGTGGTCGAAGAAGAGCACCCGGAGCCACGAGAAACCGAGCATGTAGCGCTCGAGGACGATCTCGACGATGCGCAGGAAGATGCCCACCACCACCGGCCGCAGGGCGATTCGCTCGAGAATCTTGACCTCGGACCCCCACTTCGCCGCGACCCATTCGGCGTAGAGGCGCTGCGGCGCCATCGAGAGTTCCAGGATGAGATCGGCCTCGTCCTGGTGGCTCGTGAAGAGCGCGATGCGGCGGCCGCCGAGGAGCCGCCGCAGCTCCGCTTGCGAGGGGCCGTACACCTCTCCCGGGCGCCTGCGGCTCAGCGCCGTGAGCGGGAAGAGGAGCACACGCCACACGACGTCCACCAGCCACGCGAGCGCCAGGAAGATCCAGCCGTAGGCGAGGACCAGCGCGGCTGCCAGGAGGAGGAGCCACCCCATCCCGACCCCGCCCTTCGACGTGCACAGGCCAAGGAGGGAGCACGTCACGTTGAAGACGCCGGGCACGAGGAACGTCCCTGTGACGAACAGGGCCAGGGAGCCGACGACGAAG
>JBEKGT010000179.1:0-5144 GCA_050012655.1 Gemmatimonadales bacterium
GCGCGTCGACACGACGGTACCCATCACCCCCGACCGCCAGCACGCCGTGGACTCGCTCCGCGCCCGCATCGCGGCCGACACGGCGTACCTCTCGCGGAACCGCTTCAACTGGTCCACGCCCTTCCTCCTCTCGCCGCACAACGCCCGCACGCTGTACATCGGCGGGCAGCGGGTGTGGAAGTCGGTGGACCGCGGCGACACCTGGAACCCGATCTCCGAGGACCTCTCCACCCGCGACACGATGCGACTGCGGATGAGCCTGACCGCCACCGGCGGCGTCACCTCCGACATCACCAGCGCCGAGACGCACGGCACCGTGGTCACCCTCGCCGAGTCGCCGCTGCGGCCCGGCCTCCTCTTCGCGGGCACCGACGACGGCAACGTCTGGATGACGAGGAACGACGGCGCCGCGTGGGAGAACCTCACCGCGCGCTTCCCCGGCGTGCCGCGCGCCACCTGGGTGACGCGCGTCGAGCCCTCGGCGTTCGACAGCGCCACGGTGTACGTCAGCTTCGACGGCCACCGGAACGACGACTTCAAGCCCTACGTTTACGTCTCGACCGACTTCGGGCGGACGTTCCGGTCCATCAGCGCCAACCTCCCGGCCACGGAGTACGTGCACGTGGTGCGGGAGCACCCGCGCCGCCGCGACATCCTCTTCGTGGGGACGGAACTGACGGCATACGTCTCGACCGACGCGGGGGCGTCGTGGCACCCGTTCAACGCCGGCCTCCCGCCGGCGCCGGTGCACGACCTCAAGATCCACCCGCGGGACCACACCCTCATCGCCGCAACCCACGGGCGCTCCATCTACACCGTGGACATCGGCCCCCTCGAGCAGGCGAACGACTCCCTTCTCGACGCGCCGGTGGCGGTGTTCGCGCCGGAGCCGGCGCTGATGTACGCCAACCGCGCCGCGGGGGGCGGCGTGGGCTCGCGCGGCAGCAAGCCGTGGAGCGCGGCCAATCCCCCCACCGGCGTGCGCATCCCCATCCGCATCCGCGGCGAGGAGCCGCCGATGGCGCGCGGCCCGCGCCCCGGCGCCGACACGGCGCAGGCGAACCCGATGGCGATGGTCTTCGGGGAGCAGGCGGCGGAGTTCATGGGGCAGGCCGGCATCGGCGGCGGACCCGGAGGCGGGGGCGGCGGCATCATGGCCCTCCTGATGGGCGGGCCCTCGCGTCCCGCGGGCGACACGGTGCGGATCACCGTCACCGACGTCCGCGGCGACACGGTGCGGACCTTCTGGACCAACGCGCGTCCCGCGGCGCTCAAGTGGGTGACCTGGGACATGCGGCGCGACCGCACGCCCCTCGGGCCCGCCGCCGTGCGGGACAGCGTGCGCGGCGCGCACCGGATGGCGTTCCTGCGCGACAGCATCCGCACGGCGATGCAGGACACCACCGGCGGCCGTCAGCCGGCGCCGGGCGGCCTGCAGGCGCTCTTCCGCGACCCGCAGCCCCGCGAGCCGGGCCAGTACAACAACCCCCTCCAGCGCCTCCTCGGCGGCGGCGGGGGCGGGGGCGGCGGCGGCTTCGGCGGCATTGGGGGGCTGCTTGGGGGCATGGGCCCGATGGTGGAGCCCGGGACCTATCTCGTCACCGTGAGGATCAACGGGCGCGACTACAAGCAGGTGGCGCGCATCGAGCGGCCGGAGCAGACCTCAGCGCTGTCGGGGGGCTGGCGGTAGCGAGGACCGTTGACCGTGGACCGGTCACCATAGACCGTGGACCGGAAGGGGCCGCCAGTCGCGCGGCCCCTTTCGCTTCCCAGCCCCTCTGACGGCTGACGGCCGACGGCTGCATATTGGCCGCGACTCCCTCAGGTGGTAGCCGTGGCGCTCACGTTCGACCGGATGGCGTCGTGGTACGCCCGCCACCCCTTCGCGCTGTTCATATCCCTGTACGCGGCCATCGCCGCGCTCGCCGCCGTCGCCTTCTACACCCTCCCGGCCCCGCTGCACGAGGCGATCCGCACCCTCACCGGCGGCGCGGGCCTCGGCGTCGCGGAGCCGTTGATGTCGAAGCGCGAGATGGCCGGCCTCCCGCCGCCGACGGCGCCGATCTGGGCGATGGCCACCCTCGCGATGACGAGCGCCGGCCTCCTGGCCCTCGCACAGGCCTGGCTCTACACCATGACCCGACAGAAGCGCGGCTACCAGCAGTCGGTGGTGCACTCCCTCGTGCTGCTGCCGGTCATCGTCGCCGGCGTGGTGGTGCTGGTGAAGTACAACCTCGCCCTCGCCTTCTCCCTCGCCGGCATCGTGGCGGCGGTGCGGTTCCGGAACACCCTCGAGGACAGTAAGGACGCGGTGTACCTGTTCGCGGCGACGGCGATCGGCCTGGCCTCGGGCGTGGACCTCGTGGCGGCAGGGACGCTCTCGTTCAGCTACAGCCTCGTGACGCTGCTCCTCTTCCGATCGGACTTCGGGCGCACGCCGGCCCCGCTGGCGGGCCAGGTCGCGGAGCAGACGCTGCGCCGGGCGCTGGAGGACGCCAACCGCACCGGCGAGTTCGTCTCGCGGGTGGACCACGAGATCCTGGAGGGGATGTCGCCCCAGCAGCTCGACGCCCTGGCCGACCGCGCGTGGCGGCGGCACCGCGACGCCGCGCCCGACACAGGGGAGGACGACAAGGCGAAGTACGACTGCGTCCTCGCCGTCCGCACCGACGGCTCGAGCGGCGCACGGCTGGCGGTCGAGGCGATCCTGCTCAAGCTCGCCAAGCGGTGGCATTTCCAGCGGGAGGCGACGGCGGAGGACGGCGTCCAGCGGATCGAGTATGCGCTGCGGCTCAAGAAGAGCGCCTCCCCGACGGCGTTTCTCGACGCCCTCCGCGCTCTGGGGGAGGTGGGAGTGAGGGACGTCGAGCTGCTCTGATGTCGCGGGCCGCCGGACTCTTCGCCCTCGCGCTCGCCGGCCTGCTCCTGCCGGGGCCCGCGGCGGCGCAGGCGGCCCCGCAGGCGCCGGCCCCCCTTTTCCAGGGCGACTCGGTCCTTGCCGTCACCATACGCACCGACGTCCGCGCTCTCTTCGGCGACCGCGACACCACGCGGGCGCCATGGCGCGAGGCCACGCTCACCCTCGCCGGCACGGGACCCACGGGAGGAGACGTCACGGTGCCGCTTCGGGTGCGGACCCGCGGCATCTACCGGCTCGCGCACTGCGCGATCCCTCCCGTCCGCCTCCGCTTCGCCGAGCACGACGTGCGCGGCACGCCCTTCGACGCCCTCGGCAGGCCGAAGCTCGTCTCCCCCTGCCAGGACGACCGCCTCGACGAGCAGTACCTCCTCCACGAGTACGCCCTCTACCGCGTCTATCAGCTCTTCACCCCCGTCGCCTTCCGCGCGCGGCTGCTGCGGGTGACATGGTCGGACGCGGCGGGGCGCGCGCGGCCGGTGACGCGCTGGGCCTTCGTCACGGAGGACCCCGAGCGCCTCGCCCGGCGGCTCGGGGGCGCACTCGACACGGAGACCGGCATCTCCCTCGGCCGGCTCGACCGGACCGGGGCGCTGACGATGAGCGTCTTCCAGTACTTCATCGCCAACACCGACTGGTCGGTGCCGTTCCTGCACAACATCGCGCTGGTGCGGACCGACACCCTCTACGCGGTGCCGTTCGACTTCGACTGGTCGGGGGTGGTCAACGCGCGCTACGCCGTGCCCTCGAACAAGCTGCACATCCTGACGGTGCGGGACCGGCAGTACCGGGGCCTGTGCCAGCCCGCCGACAAGCTGGCGCCGGTGCTGGCGCGGTTCGAGGCGCTGAGAGACTCCATCGCGGCGGTGTACCGCGCGGTGCCGGGGCTGGAGCCGCGCGAGATCGCGCAGGCCCTGCGCTACTTCGACGATTTCTACCGCGAGGCGGCCGACCCCGCGCGCTTCGAGCGGCGGGTCGTGTCGCCCGACTGCATGTGGTGAAGGGCCCGGCGGGTGCGCCGTCGGGGCCGGGCGGCTAGCTTAACAGGGACCCAGCCGCCCGCCGGACCTCCCGTGGGCGGGCGTCTCCACCGCAGGACGAACGCGGAGCGACACCACTTGCCGAAGCGACCCAACTACAATTTCGAGAAGCGCCGGCGGGAACTCGACAAGCAGCGGAAGAAGGAAGAGAAGCGGCAACGGAAGATCGACGAGAAGCGCGCCGCGGAGGGGCTCCCTCCCCTGCCGCCGCCGGAGGACCCCGGTCCGCCGCAGCGGCACTAGACCAGCAAGACCACCTGACCTACGGTGCGCCGACCTCCATCGGCGACGTTGCGTACGTCTGCGGCAGCGAGCGGCCGAGCGCAAGCTCACCACCGGAGCCCCACGAGTAGGCAATGCCCTGGGTGGTCAGGCCACAAAGTTGGTAGGCGCCTACCGCGAGACTCTGGAACGGTGGGACACCGACGACGGCAGCGGGCTCCGACAAGTAGTAGCCGAGGTATCCGGTCCCGAGTTGGGCGTAGTCGGCACCCCAGCAGTACGCCGCGCCGGACGTGGTCAGTCCGCAGGTCAGTGAGGCCAACGCCGCGCGCAGGCTCCGAAACGTCAGGCCGCCCGACACGGCGGCGGGGACCGTACTCCCGCTGCTCACTTGAGGGTTGCCAAGCTCACCACAGCAGTTCGTGCCCCAGCAATAACCCACGCCGGTGGCGGTGACCCCACAGGTGTGCGACAAGCCCGCGCTCAGGGACTGGAAGACGAGGCCGCCGGCCACGGCGGTTGGCGTCAAGCGCGTGGTGTTGGAGCCATCGCCGAGCTGGCCGGAGACGTTGGAGCCCCAGCAGTAGGCGGCGCCAGACGCGGTCAGGCCGCAGGTGTGGCGGAAGCCGGCGGCGATGGTCTGGAACGCGACGCCGCCGGTCACAGCCGTGGGCGACACATGACTCGTCGTTGACCCGTCGCCGAGCTGGCCGTCGGAGTTGCCGCCCCAGCAGTACGCCGCGCCGGCGAGGGTCAGGCCGCAAGTGTGGAAATAGCCGGCGCCGACGCTCTGGAACACCAACCCGCCTGTGACCGCCGTGGGCACGCTGCGACCCGTCGCAGAGCCGTCGCCGACCTGGCCGCTGTCGTTCGAGCCCCAGCAATACATGAGCCCCGCGCTGGTCAGACCGCACGTGTGCGTGCTTCCGGCGGACAGGTCCCGAAACGTGAGCCCGCCAGCGACG
>JBEKGT010000180.1:0-5086 GCA_050012655.1 Gemmatimonadales bacterium
GACGAAGACCTGCTGCAGCTGGTTGGGGCTGCCGTAGACGTCGGGGAGGCCGTCGGCCACCTCGAGCACCGGATCCACCCGGTGCTGGATGAGCTGATTGCGCAGCAGGACGACGGTGCGCTCGAGCACCTCGCCCAGGGCCACCGCCCGGCGCTCCTGGTCCTGCTTGCGCGCGAACGTCAGCAGGTTCTTCACGATGCTGGCGGCGCGCTGCGCCTCCTGCTGGATGACGCGGAGGGGCTCAGCGAGGGCGGCCGGGGCCTCGCCTGTCTCGATGAGGAAGTCCGCGAAGCCGAGCACCGAAGCGAGCGGGTTGTTCAGCTCGTGGGCGACGCCGGAGATGAGCTGCCCCACCGCGGACATCTTCTCGGACTGGATGAGCTGCTCCTGGAGGCGCCGCCGCTCGGTGTGATCGTCGAGCACGAGCACCGCGGCGCGCCCCTCCGCGTCATCGTCCCCGATGGCGATCGCTGTCGCGATGAACACGCGGCCCTCGTCGCGCAGTTCGCACGGCGCGGCGCGTCCCGGCGCCTCGAGGAGGCGGCTCACCGACTCGAGCCATGCCGGCGGCAGGAGCGCCTGAAAGGGGCGCCCCGCGAGCGCGGTGACAGGCGTGCCGACGAGGGCGGCGAAGGTGCGGTTGGCCCGGTGCACGCTGCCGTGCCGGTCCACGATGCACACCGCGGCCCCGATGGCGTCCACCATCTGCTCCCACTCGCGCTTGCCGGCGGAGAGGAGCGTGAGGAGCCAGCAGTTCTGGAGGGCGAGGGCCACCTGCGCGGCCGCCGCCGCGAGCACCAGCTCGTCGGTGGCGGTGAAGGCCGCCCCGGGCGCCGCCTCGACGACCAGCGCGCCGAGGGTATGGCTGGCGGCGACGAGCGGTGCGCAGAGACAGGGGGGGGTGTCGCCGCGCGTGAGGTGCGGGGTGCCGACGCAGTCCAGGACGAGCGCGGAGTCCGGTATCACCGTCGGCGCGCCGCGGACGACGGCCGCGGTGAACGCGCCTCCCGGCGCCGTCTCCAGGACCACCGTCACGGCGGCGGGGCGGAAGAGCGCCTCCAGGGCATCGGCGGCGTGGCTGGCGATCGTGTCGGTGCGGATGGCGCCGGAGAGGGCCCGGCCGAGGGTGGTGAGGGGCGGCAGCGCGGTCTCGAGATCGCTCATCGTACCCCGCGCAGCTCCTCGCATGGGTGGTGTCCGGCGGCCGCGGCGGAGCGCCCCGCCCGCCGGGGTCGAACCCGACTATAGCGCCGCGCGCGGGGGCCGCAAGAGCCGCCGCGCCCGGGCGGTGGCGGGCCTGCTTGCCTGCGCCCCCGGCGTGGCGCAGTATATCCCGGGACAATCGTGGACTGCCGCGCGCGCGGGCCCGGGTGCGGTGGCCGCGTCGCGGTCCGAGGCCCTGGAGTGGTATCCCCATGCCGAGTTACGAGTATCGCTGCGCCAAGTGCGGCAAGCGGTTCGAGGTGGTCCAGCGGATTTCCGCGCACACCGCCCGCCCGCCTGCCTGCCCCAAGTGCAAGTCGCGGAGGACGCTGCAGCTGCTCACCGCCTTCTTCGCCAAGACAGGGAAGAAGAGCTGATGTTCGAGCGCCTCCGTGCGGCCCTCCAGGCGGCCCTCGACTCGGCCACGCCGCCGCCCAACCTGCGCGAGATCGCGAGCCGGATGCAGGAGGCCGTCATCGAGGCGAAGGCGGGCGTGAGCGCCATGCGCGAGGCGCTCTCCCAGGCGACCAAGGAGCTGGCGCACGCCCGCGCCGAGGTCGAGACGACCACGCGACGGCGGGACCTCGCCGCCGGCATCCAGGACGCCGAGACGGTGGAGGTGGCGGCGCGGTACCTGGCGCGGCAGCAGGAGCGCGCGGCAGTACTGGAGAGGAAGGTCGGCGCGCAGCGCGAGGAGCTCGCCCTCGCGGAGCGCGACTTGGCCGAGATGCAGGCCCAGCTGGCCGACGCTACGAAGCACCGCGCCGTCCACGAGGCCGACCGCTCGCGGGACGCCGCGTGGGCCAGTCTCGGCGCGGCGGGCGTGGACCGTCCCGACTTGGACGTCGAGCACGAGCAACTCCGCGCACAGATGGACCGGGCGGCGCGCGAGGCCGCGGCCGACCAGAAGCTCGAGGAACTCAAGAAGCGGATGGGCAAGGGCTGAGAGCCCGCGATCGAGGAGACGGACGATGGCGATGGACGTCAAGACCGGCCGGATGGTGTACCTCGGCTACGGCAAGTACTGGCGATCGGATGAGATCGTCGGGCTCAACCCGATCGAGGAGGGGAGGGGTCCCGGCCGGCGGACCGAGGTGTACACCGGCTCGCGGGGCAACCCCGTCATCGCCTCCCGGTCGGAGCGCGCGATCCTCCAGGACATGGTCACGGCGCCCGAGGAGATCTTCCGGATGGAGGAGGCGCGCAGCGTCATCGGCGACCTCCTCGACGCGCTGACGGACCTCTCCCCCCTCTTGCGGCGGGTGCTCTCGAACGAGGGCGGCTTCGAGGTGGAGAAGTGGGAGGAGCGCCTGCGGGCGCTGCTCCAGCCGGAGGAGGAGGAAGAGCCCAAGTCCCAGAACGACCTCTTCGCCTGATCTCCCGGGTCGCGCTCTCCGCGGCGCTCGGCGCGGCGTCCCTCCTTGGCGCGCCGGCCCTCTGGGCCCAGACGGCCTGCGACGGCCGCCCCATCCGGTCGATCCGGGTCGAGGCGGTCTCGCTGTTCGGCCGGGGCGACCCCGACGTCCTCGGCATCGCGAGCGCCGTCGGCGACGCCGTGCACCGGCGGACCAGAGAGGAGGTCGTGCGCCGCGAGCTCCTCTTCCACATCGGCGACGCCTGCGACCCGGCGCGCCTCGCCGAGACGGCGCGCGTGCTCCGCGCCCAGCCCTACATCCGTGAGGCGACCGTCCTCGCGCTCCCCGGCGCGCGCGGCGGCGTGGACGTCCTCGTGACGACCCGCGACGAGTGGTCCCTCGGGGTCAGCGGCAGCGTCTCCGGCGGTCCGGGGTTCCCGCTGCGCAGGGCGCGCCTGGGGGAGGAGAACGTCCAGGGCGCGGCGATCCGCGCCCAGCTGCACTACGACGGGACGCTCCGGCGCCCCGCGTACGACGCTGATCTCGCCGCGCACCAGTTCTTCGGCCTGCATGAGGCGGAGCTGATCGGGGGGCGCTCGAGCGTCGGGCCGATCGCCGAGGAGCGTTTCCTCAGGCCGTTCCGAAGCGAGTACGACCGCACCGCGTGGCGCGAGTCGGCGCGGTACCGGCACGAGCCGTTCGCGTTCGTCTCTCCGATACTGGGAAGGGTGGATCAGCCGCTCCTGGCGATGAGCGCGGACATCGGCGCTGCGAAGCGCTTCGGCACCCCGGGCTGGCTGCTGGTCGCAGGAGCCGCCCTCTCCGTGGAGCGGCTGGTGGCCAGGGGGGCGCCGCTGGCGTCGGTGGTGGCCGACGATTCGCTCGCGTCGGCTCTCCTGGCGGACCGCTTTGCCGAGCGGCAGGGTGTGCGCGTCCTCCTCTTCGCCGGCGCGCGGGCCCTCCGCTTCACCTCCCGCGCCGGCGTCGATGCGGTGCACGCCTACGAGGACGTGCGGGAGGGGGTCGAGGGCGGTCTCGTCGTGGGGAAGAGCGTGTTCGGCGGGGACGGGCTGCAGCGGGACTGGTTCGCGGCGGCGGAGATCTTCGTGGGCAAGGCATTCCAGCAGATGCTGGTGTTCGCGCGCGGGAAGATCGAGGGGCGCTACCTCCTCGCGGAGCGCCGGTGGGACGGCGTGCTGGCGGACGGCCGCTTCCACATCTACACCGAGCTTGGACCGCGGTCCTCCATCGCCTACACGGCGGGGGGCGCCGGGGGTTGGCACACCAGCACCCCGTTCCAGCTCACACTCGGCGGCCCGGACGGCATCCGCGGCTACGGAGTTTCCACTCTCCCGGTGGGCCGGCGTGTCGAACTCATGGTCGAGCATCGCTACTTTCTCGGAACGCTCTTCGGGGTCGCGGATGTCGGCACGGCAACGTTCGTGGACGTAGGGCGGGGGTGGGCGGGGGACGCGATGTTCGGCGCGGACACCGGGGTGCGGGCGGCCGTCGGCGGCGGCCTGCGGTTCGCGACACCGCGCGGTTCGCGCCGCACGTACCGCCTCGACCTCGCCGTCCCCCTCCTGCGCGGGCGCGGGGTCGAGGTCCAGCTCGCGGTGAACCAGCAGTTCGGCGTGCTCCGCGGCGAGCCGGCGGACGTCGAGCGGAGCCGCGAGCGGCTGTCGTCCACGTCCGTCTTCAACTACCCGCTCTTCTAGCGCGGAGGCCGCCCGTCACGGATGACGTGAGGACCGCACGGGAGCTGCTGACGACGGCCGAGCGCGTGGTGGTCTTCACCGGCGCCGGCGTCAGCGCCGAGTCGGGAGTCCCGACCTTTCGTGGCCCCGGCGGGCTGTGGAAGACCTTCCGCCCAGAGCAGCTGGCCAGCCCCGAAGCGTTCGCGCGCGATCCGCGGCTCGTGTGGGAGTGGTACGGGTGGCGGCGCGACTTGGTGGCTGCGTGTCACCCCAACCTCGCGCACGTCGCCCTCGCTCGCTGGATGCTCCTGTGGCGCGGGATCACCCTCGTCACACAGAACGTGGACGATCTGCACGAGCGTGGGGCCGAGGAAGCGGCGCTCGGCCTGCTGCGAGAAGGCCGGCTCCCGGCGGGCGGAGACGAGGGCGCGCGACGCGCCACCGCCCGCTCGGCCGCCGCTCGCGCGGCCCCGATCCGCCTGCACGGCTCCCTCTTCCATGTCCGTTGCCCCCGGTGCGGCGAGCAGTGCGAACACCGCGGTGCCGTGGACGCGTCCTGCGAGGCGACACTCCCGCGCTGCGCCGCCTGCGGCGGGCTCCTCCGCCCCGGTGTCGTCTGGTTCGGCGAGGCGCTCCCCGGGGAAGCGCTCGACGCGGCGTTCGCCGCCGCGGCATCCGCCCACGCCTGCCTGGTGGTCGGGACCGCGGGCGCGGTGCAGCCCGCGGCGGCACTGGTGGACGAGGCCGCCCGCGCCGGCGCCCGGGTGGTCGTGGTGGACCCCGGCGAGACCGCCTACGACGGGATAGCGGACGTGCGGCTGTGGGGTGCGG
>JBEKGT010000181.1:0-5082 GCA_050012655.1 Gemmatimonadales bacterium
TCGCGACGCTCTTCACGGCGGACGTCTCCGAGCGCTACCTGCCGGGGACCCGTTATCCGCCGGAGTGCGCGGCGAAGGTGCTCGAGGACCGCGAAGGGTTCACCCTCTACACGCCCCTCATCCTGGCGACGTACAGCGGGAACGTCTACGTGCGGGACCTCCACGCCGGCGACACACTCGCCCTCGCGATGTACCCGGGGAGGCCCATCTACCTGGTCCGGCCCGCCGGTCCCGCAGAGCGTTCCACGCCGCGCTTCTATCCCGTCAGCCGCGACTCGCTCGCCCAAGCGTGGGGCGTTCCCGTGAGCCGCCTCGGAGCCGCGCCGTCGCCGCTACAGTGAGGGTCGCCGCGGTGGTGGCGGCGGATGGTGGTCCACCGCGAACGCCTCCATCGGGCCGGGCCACATCATCACCGGCGTCAGGTAGCCGGGGAAGATCTGGTGGAGGGCGTCGATGGCGGGCGCCGCCTCGGAGCGCGGGCCGGTGACGATCACGTAGCTCACGTCGGACCGGTCGAGGAAGGCGTGGAGGGAGTCGGGCCCGAAGCTGGCGTCCCGGCGGCCCTCGAGGTGCCAGAGATACGACGGCACCGCCTGACGCCCCGAATAAAGCCAGAGCAGCGCCTCGTCCTCCCCCGCCAGCACTGCGTTCTCCGGCGTCGCGCTCCGCACCCACGGCAGGATCCGCTCAAATGTCTCCGAGATCTCCCGCTGCGTCATGGTGGGCCACCGGCGGGTGAAGCCGATGACTTGGTACCGCCCGAAGCCGACCAGCGCCGGCACGATGCCCGCCACCGCCAGCGCGCGGAGCGCCCAGCGCCGCCCATCGCCCCTTTCGCCGCCGGCCCGCCACACCGCCACACCCCCCATCGCCAGAGCGACCACCAGCAGCGGGAGCACCGCCCAGAGGAACCGGTCCGGCGCGTACGGCCGGAGCAGCACCACCGCCATGTAGAGCGCGAGCGACCAGCCGAGCGCCGGGGCCTTCCGTGCCAGCGCCACGCACCCGATAACGAGCACGACGAGCGCAGGGGCGCCGAACCACGGGTGCCACACCGGCCGCACCGCCGCGAACGCCAGGTAGCCGAGGGGGCGCAGGACGTCCCAGAGGAGGTCGGGGTTGATCCACCGCCACCCCGCCTGGCGCAGGAGGTCGCCGTAGGTCCCGTAGTTCGCCGCGAGGACGGCTGGGACACCGGAGCGGTGCGCCGCCGTCCAGACCTGCCATGGGACCAGGAACAGGAGCGCCACCGCAGCCGAAGCGAGCGCCTCCCGCCGCCGGCGCGCGAGAAGGAGCGAGAGCACGACGCCCCCGGCGACGGCGACGCCGATCGAGCGCGTCAGGCCCGCGAGCCCCGCCGCCGCGCCCGCTCCGATCGCCAGCGCGAGCGGGCGGCGGCCCTCCGCTCCCGCCGCGGCGTCGGCGAGGCACCACGCCCCCAACGCGAGGACCAGGAAGAGCGGCTCGGCGAACAGAACGGTGACGACCGAGAGGAGTGGCACCGCGGTCGCGCCCACGACGACGAGCAGCGCCGCCGCCGGGGCGGGCAGCGCCCGCCGCCGCGCCAGGTACGCCGCGTATCCGCCCGTGAAGGCGCCGAGGAGCAGCGTGTTCGCGGCACGGAAGAGCACCACGTTGTCGGGGAAGGAGGGCCAGACCTGCCACAGGAGGGCGAGGAACGCGGGATAGAGGGGTGGATAGTGGACCGCGGCGGGCGCGCCGGGGAGGTAGAGGAGGCGGTAGCCGTGCCCTTCCGCCAGGCTCCGGGCCAGCGCCGCGTAGATCCCGTCGTCATAGAAGATCCCGACCAACGCGTGCGGCATCAGCGCAGCCGCGACCGCCGCCGCAGCGAGCCCCGCCGCCGCGGCCCAGCCCCAGCGCCGCATCAGCGCCGCGGTGGGAAGAGGTTGAAGCGCACGATGTGCCACAAGGCGGCCACCCCGTCGCGCCAGTTGATCTTCTTCCCCTCGGCGTAGGTGCGGCCCGCGTACGAGATGGGGAGTTCGTAGATCCGCGCCCGGGCCCGTGCCAACTGCGCCGTCAGCTCCGGCTCGAAGCCGAACCGGTCCGTCGTGAGCGTCAGGCCGCGCATCAGGTCCGAGCGGACCATCTTGTAGCAGGTCTCCATGTCGGTGAGGTTGAGGTCGGTCAGCATGTTGGAGAGGAGCGTCAGCAGCCGGTTCCCCACCGAATGCCAGAAGAAGAGGACCCGGTGCGGCCCGCCGAGGAAGCGCGAGCCGTATACCGCATCGGCGCGCCCGTCCGCGATCGGCGCGAGCAGGAGCGGCAGGTCGGCCGGGTCGTACTCGAGGTCCGCGTCCTGCACCACCATCACGTCCCCCGTCGCGGCCGCGATCGCGGTGCGGACGGCCGCGCCCTTCCCCCGGTTCGCGGGATGGTGGATCACCCGGTGCACCTTCCCCTGCGCGGCGAGCGCGTCCAGCTGGCGGCCGGTGTCGTCGGAGGACCCGTCGTCCACCGCGATGACCTCGAGCCGCAGCGGGATCGCCGCGAGGCGCTCGAACACGCGCGCCACTGTCGCGCCCTCGTTGTAAGCGGGGACGAGGACCGAGACCACCGGCCCCGCCGGGTCCCTCCACGCCGGCGCGCTCACTCGCCGTTCTCGTAGCGGCCGAGCTTGCGGTACAGCGTGGAGGGATCGATCCCGAGCACCTCCGCGGCCCGCGTCTTGTTGCCGGCTTCCGCCTGCAGGACCCACATGATGTAGGCGCGCTCGACGACGTCGAGGGTGGGGTTCGGGTGCACCCGCTCGGCCACCAGCGGCTCGGCGCGGCGCTCGGTGACCCGCACCGGCAGCGCCGATGCCGGGATCTCGCCCCCCTTGGTGAGCGTCGTGGCGCGCTCCAGGGCGTTCTCAAGTTCGCGCACGTTGCCCGGCCAGTCGTAGGCGAGGATCGCGTCGAGGGCGTCGGAGTCGATCGTCTTCGGCTCCTCGTGCCGCTGTTCGGCGATCCGCCGCAGGAATGCCTCCGCCAGCACCGGGATGTCGTCGCGGCGCGAGCGCAGCGGGGGCAGGTGGATCGCGATGACGTTGAGCCGGTAGTACAGGTCCGAGCGGAACCGGCCGGCGCGGATCTCCTCGTCCAGGTCGCGGTTCGTCGCAGCGATCAGCCGGACGTCCACCTGCACCGGCTCGGTGCCGCCGACGGGGATGACCTCGCGTTCCTGCAGGACGCGCAGGAGCTTCACTTGGATCGCCGGAGTCGTCTCGCCGACCTCGTCGAGGAAGAAGGTGCCTCCCCGCGCCGCCGCGAACAGCCCCTGGTGGTCCCGTACCGCGCCGGTGAACGACCCCTTCACGTGCCCGAACAGCTCCGACTCGAGGAGACTCTCCGGCAGCGCCCCGCAGTTGATCGAGACGAACGGCCCCTCGCTCCGCGGGGACAGCTCGTGGATGTAGCGGGCGATCACCTCCTTGCCCGTCCCGCTGTCCCCCTCGATCAGCACGGTGCTCTCCGTCGGAGCGACGGTCTCCGCCAGCTTCATCACCTCGCCGAACTGCCGGGAGCGCCCGATGGGCCGCACCGTCTGGGAGCGGTCCCGCCGCCGGATCTCCTGCTTCAGGCTCTTGTTCTCGACCTTGAGGCGCCGGTTCTCCATCGCCCGCCGGCACACCGCCACGAGCGCCGCGGTCTCGAACGGCTTCTGCACGTACTGGAAGGCGCCCTGGTTGACGGCCTCGATGGCGGTGCGCAGCTCCGCCTGCGCCGTCATCAGGATGACCGGCATCTCCGGGTCCCGCTGCCGCGCCTCCGCCAGGAGGTCCATCCCCGACACGCCGGGCATCCGGATGTCCGTCAACACGACGTCGGGCGGTCCCTGCGCCAGCGCCTCGAGGCCCGCCTTCCCCCCCTGCGCGGTGATCACCTCGAAGCCCTCGTTCTTGAAGAGGATCCCCAGCGACACGAGGATGGCGGACTCGTCGTCGACGATCAGGATGGTCGGGCGATCGCTCACGCGGTCTCCTCCGCGCCGATGCGCGAGGGCAGGTACACCGAGAAGGCGGTGCCCCGCCCCGCCTCGGTGTCACAGAAGATCAGCCCGCGGTGGGCCTGCACCGCGCGCTGCACGATCGGCAGGCCGAGCCCGGTGCCGCCCACCCGGCCGGTGACGAACGGCTCGAAGAGGCGCGGCAGCACCTCCGCCGACACCCCCGGTCCCTCGTCCCGCACCACGAGGAGCCGCGGCGCCTCCAGAACCACCGACTGCGGCAGCTCGTCCGGCGCCGGCACCCGTACCTCGACCGTCACGCGCGGCGCCGTGCGCGCCGCCTGCACGGCGTTCAGCACCAGGTTGAACACGACGCGGTGCAGCAGGTCCTCGTCCCCCTCCAGGCGCACCGGCCGCTCGGGGGCCACCAGCGTTATCGCCGCGTCGGCGACGCAGTCGGGGTGCTGTCGCGCAAGCCGGATGCCGTGCTCCGCGACGCCGACGAGGTCCACCCCCGCGGCTCGCGTCACCCGGACCCGCGAGAAATCGAGGAACTCGCTCAGCAGTCGGGAGAGCCGGTCGCTCTCGCCCACGATGAGCCCTGCCAGCGTCCGCTCGTCGCCGCCGCCCCCCGACATGCGGGCGAGCTGCTCCACGGCGCTCCGGATGGACGCCAGCGGGTTGCGGATCTCGTGCGCCAGCGACGCCGCGATCTCCGACACGGCCTCGAGCCGCTCGGTGCGCAGGTGGAGCGCCTCCATCCGCTTCGCTTCGGAGAGGTCCTGGAAGATCACCGTGACCGAGGGGGGCTCGTCCTTGGCCACGTGCACCGGCGTGGTCGTGAAGCCGATCGGCCACACGCGGCCGCCGGAGTGCGCCTCCGCTTCGGTCCGCGAGACCCGCAGCCCGTCCGCCGCCGCCCGCCGGATCGCCTGCGCCAGCGGCGGCGCGATCTCGTCCAGCAGGTCCAGGACCGGCCGGTCCCGCAGCTCCGCCGCGCGGATGCCCAGGAGCGCCTCCGCCGTCGGGTTCGCGAAGACCAGCTCGCCGGCGCCGCCGACCGTCATGATCCCGGACCGGATCTGCTGCAGGATGTCGCCCGCCTCGAGGCGCACCCGCCGCAGCTCCGCC
>JBEKGT010000182.1:0-5065 GCA_050012655.1 Gemmatimonadales bacterium
TGGGGCAGGTGGTGGCGCTGATCCTGGTCGGCGTCGCCGCGGCGGAGACGGCCATCGGCCTCTCGCTGTTCGTTGCCATCCACCGCGGGTCCCACAGCATCGACGTCGAGACCCTCTCGGAGCTCAAGGGATGACCGGGCCCGTCCTCGCGGCCCTGGCCGCCCAGGCCGCGCCGCTCGCGGCGTGTGCCCTGATCCTGATCTTCCTGCGCGGCCGGCCCCGCGCGGCCGCCGGCACCGCCATCGCGGCGCTGACTGTCTCCCTCGCCGCCACCGCGTACCTCGTCTGGCAGGTCGCCGTCCCCGACACGGCGTCGGTCGCCCAGACGCTCTGGTTGCCGGTGCAGGGCGGGGCGGGCCTTGCCTTCGGCGTGATCCTCGACCCCCTCGCCACCACGATGGCGCTGGTCGTCGCGGTCATCACCCTCGCCGTGATGGTCTACTCGACCGGCTACATGCGCGGCGACCCCGGCTTCGCGCGCTACTTCGGCTTCCTCGCGCTCTTCGGGTGGGCGATGCTGGGGCTGGTCCTGGCGTCGAACCTCCTCCAGCTGCTGGTCTTCTGGGAGTTGGTCGGCCTCGCGTCGTTCCTCCTGATCGGCTTCTGGTTCGAGCGGGCGGCCCCCGCCGCCGCGGCGCGCAAGGCGTTCCTGATGACCCGCGTCGGCGATGTCGGCTTCCTCCTCGGCGTGCTGCTCCTCATCCGCGCGCTCGGCCTCGCGAGGATCCCCGACGTGATCGCGGCGGCCACCTCCCCGGCGCCCGGGTTCAGGGTGCCGGTGGTGGCGTTCCTGCTCCTGATGGGCGCGATCGGCAAGAGCGCGCAGGGGCCGCTCTTCACCTGGCTCCCCGACGCGATGGAGGGCCCGACCCCCGTCTCCGCGCTGCTCCACTCGGCGACGATGGTGGCGGCGGGCGTCTTCCTGGTGGCGCGGCTCCACGGCCTCTTCGCCGCGGCGCCAGCGGTGATGACGGGCCTCCTCTGGCTGGCGCTCGTGACCGCGCTCGCCTCGGCGACGATGGCGATGGTCGCGAACGACATCAAGCGGGTGCTGGCGTACTCCTCCATCTCCCAGCTCAGCTACATGCTGATGGGCCTCGCCGCGGGGAGCGTGGCGGCGGGCTTCTTCCACCTGACCACCCACGCCGGCTTCAAGGCGCTGCTCTTCCTCGCGTCGGGGATCTTCATCCACCACGCGCACTCCAACGACATGCGCGAGATCGCCCAGCACGACCCGCTGTCGCAGAAGGCGGGGGTGATCGGGCTGGTGGCGGGGAGCCTGGCGCTGGCGGGGGTGATCCCCTTCGCCGGCTACTTCTCGAAGGAGATGGTCCTCGGGGCGATGGGTCGGACCGCCGGCGGTGTGGCGGTGGCCCTCGCCTACCTCGGCGTGGCGCTCACGGCGTACTACACCTTCCGGATGGTCTTCCTGACGCTCAGGGCACCGGCGCACCGGCGCACCGGCGCACCGGCGCCCGAGGCGGCTGCCGCGCAGGGCACGGGGCACGAGGAGCGGTTCTCGAGAGCCGCTCACGCGGCGATGGCGTGGCCGGTCCTGGTGCTCGCGGCGCTCACCCTCGTCCTCGGCTACCTCGGCGGGTTCTTCGCGACGCGGCTCTCCCCGGCGCTGCCGTACGAGGGGCCGTTCCACCTCGGTACCGGCGCCCTCGTCGCGCTGGCGCTGGTGGCGGCGGGCGTCGCCCTCGCGTGGTACGAGTTCGGCCGCGCGGGCGCGCTCGGCTTCGGCTTCGCCGAGCGGGTGCCGGCGCTCAAGTCCTTCTTCGGCGACAACTGGTACGTGGACCGGCTGTACAACGCCACGGTGGTCCGCTGGACGCTGGCGCTCTCCCGCGCCGCGAAGTGGAACGACCACACGGTGCTGGACGGCGCCTCCGACGGCGTCGCGCAGGGCGCGGTCTGGGGCGGGCGGATCCTCTCGATGGTGCAGAACGGCTTCGTGCAGGCGTACGTCGCCGTGGCGATCAGCGTGGTGGCGGCCCTCGGGATCTGGCTGACGCGGACGGGAGGCCTGCCGTGAACGGCGTCAGCCTGCTGACCCTCCTCGTCCTCTGCCCGGCCGTCGGCCTGGCGGTGATCCTCGCCATCCCCGGCCGGTACCCGAAGGCCATCAAGGTCGCCTCCGCACTCACCGGCCTCGCGACGCTGCTGGTCACGGGGTTCATCTACGCCAAGTTCGACCCGGCCGCCTCCGGCAAGCAGCTCCTCGAGCAGGTGCCGTGGATCCCCGCCGTCGGCATCGAGTGGCACAACGGCATCGACGGCATCAGCCTGCCGCTCCTCGTCCTCACGTCCATCGTGTTCTTCACGGGCGTGCTGGTGATGTGGGAGCTCAAGGAGCGGGTGAAGGAGTACTTCGCCTTCATGACGCTCCTGGTCACGGGCGTGTTCGGCGTGTTCATGTCCCTCGACCTCTTCTTCTTCCTGTTCTTCTACGAGGTCGCGGTCCTGCCGATGTACCTCCTCATCGCGGTCTGGGGGAGCACGCGGAAGGAGTACGGGGCGATGAAGCTGACCCTGTACCTGCTGGCGGGCACGGCGCTGGTGGTGCCGGCCGCGCTGGCGGTGTACTGGGCGGCGGGGCTCAACACCTTCGACCTGGTGCGGCTCGGCTCGGTGCACTACGGGCACACCTTCCAAATCGTCGTCTATCCGTTCCTGTTCGTCGGCTTCGGCATCCTCGCGGGCATGTGGCCGCTGCACACCTGGTCGCCGGTGGGCCACGTGGCGGCGCCCACCGCGGTCTCCATGCTCCACGCCGGCGTGCTGATGAAGCTCGGCGCCTACGGTATCATCCGCGTGGCGATGACGATGCTGCCGGAGGGGGCGCACTATTGGGCTCTCGCCACCGCCATCCTCGCCACCGTCAACATCGTCTACGGCGCCTTCGTGGCGCTCTCGCAGACCGACCTCAAGTTCGTCATCGGCTTCAGCTCCGTCTCGCACATGGGCATCGTGCTCCTCGGGCTCTCGACCATGAGCCAGGACGGCATCAACGGCGCGGTGTTCCAGATGTTCAGCCACGGCATCATGACGGCCCTCTTCTTCGCCGCCGTGGGCTTCATCTACGACCGCTACCACACCCGCGACATGACGCGGCTGGGCGGCCTCTCGCACTACGTGCCGGTGGCGTCGGCGTTCTTCATCGTCGCCGCGCTGTGCGGCGCGGGCGTGCCGGGCTTCGCCTCCTTCTGGGCGGAGCTGCTGGTCTTCCTCGGCACCCTGAAGACGTACCCGGTCCTCGCGGGGATCGTGGTCCTCGCACTGGTCATCACGATGGCCTACTCGATGCGCGCGATCGTGGTCGGCTTCTTCGGCGCGCCGCACGAGGAGCTCCACCACCCGGCCGACATCTCGCTCTTCCTCTCGCTGCCGCGCGCCATCCTCGTCGGCGTGCTGCTCATCCTGGGCTTCTACCCGCGTCTCATGCTGGACATCATCGACCCGGCGACGCGGGCGCTGATCGGGGTGCTCAAGTGAGCCGCTGGCTGTCCCTCCTTCCCGAGGCCGCGCTGATCGTGACCGGCCTCCTCGTCTTCGCCGCGCTGATGAGCGAGGGGCACCGCGAACGGTGGGCCCGCCGGGCCGCCGAGGTGGGCGGCGTGCTGATCCTGCTGGCGTGCGTCCTCACGCTGGGCCGCTCCACCGAGATCTTCTGGGTCACCTACCGCGTGGACGTGTTCTCGCAATACGTCAAGCTGGCCGTCGCGGTGGGGTTCCTGATTTCGGTGTTCATCGTGCGCGACGGGGCGGGGCAGCGCGACGACGCCCGGGGCGAGATCTTCTTCTTCCTGCTGACCTCGGCCTCGGGGCTGATGGTGATGGCCAGCGCCGTCGAAGCCGTCGCCCTCTACCTCGGCCTCGAGATCGCCTCCTTCTCCCTCTTCGTCCTCGTCCCGCTGCGCGAGCGGTTCCCGCTCGGCAAGGAAGCGGGCCTCAAGTTCCTGGTGGTGGGTCTCGCCGCCTCCATGGTGACGCTCTTCGGCCTCTCGATCCTCGTCGGCCTCACCGGGACCACCAAGCTCGACGAGATGGCAGGGGTCCTCCCCGCCCTCGCGGGCCAGCCGGCGGCGCTCTTCGGCCTGGCGCTCTTCCTCTCCGGCTTCCTCTTCAAGCTGGCGCTCTTCCCGTTCCACTTCTGGGCGCCGGACGTGTACGAGGGGGCGAGCCACGGCGTCGCCGCCTTCGTCGCCACCGCGTCGAAGGTCGCGGCCGTGGCGGTGCTGTGCCGCCTCCTCGCGCTCACCCAGCTGGCGGGCACCGCGCTGGTCACCGCGCTGGCCCTCGCCGCCGCCATCTCGATGACGCTCGGCAACCTCGTCGCCATCGTGCAGCGCGACCTCAAGCGGATGCTGGCGTACTCGGCCATCGCGCAGGCGGGGTACATCGCCGTCGGCCTCGTGGCGTTCACCCACGACGGCCTCGCCGCTGCGCTCTTCTACGCCGTCCTCTACCTCCTCATGAACGCCGCGGCCTTCCTCGTGGTCGCCCGCGTCGGCGCCGACGGCGCCAACGTCTCGATGGACGACCTGAACGGCCTGCACCGGCGCTCTCCCCTCCTCGCGGCCACGCTCCTGCTGGCGCTCTTCGCGCTGGCGGGCGTGCCCCCGACGTCGGGCTTCGTCGGCAAGTGGTTCCTGTTCCGCGCGGCGATGTCCGAGGGGTGGTTCTGGCTGGTCCTGCTCGGCGCGATCAATGCCACGCTGTCGGTCTACTACTACCTGATCGTGGTGAAGCACGCCTACCTGCTGCCGGCGGAGGGCGAGGAGAAGCCCCTCGCGCTCACCTGGGGCGACAAGGCGCTCTGCTACGGCCTCAGCGCGGCGACGCTCATCCTCGGCGTCTGGCCCACGCTCCTCTACGACTGGGCGTCGCGGGCGACGGCGAACCTGCCGTAGAAGACCGATGACCGTGGACCGCGTACCGTGAACCGGTGCGCGACCTGCAAACTACGCGGCGCAGTCGGTATACTTGACTGCGCCGCTCGTATTTCCACCTTATCGTTCTCAGAGGACCGCAGCCATATGCCGACCATCGGACAGCCCGC
>JBEKGT010000183.1:0-5053 GCA_050012655.1 Gemmatimonadales bacterium
CGCCGCCGGCGGCGCTCGTTGGCGCCCTGCGCGCCGCACTCGCCCTCTTCGCCTCGCTGTGCGCCCTCGGAGTGCTCCCGTCGCTGGCCCGGGGGAGGGTCCGTCCGGCGGCGGGCTGACGGCGCGCCACCGTCGGTCCCTGCGTACTTTCCGGTGGGCGCACCGCCCACCATCCCCGGAGAACGGAGCAGCGATGAGCGACGAGCGGCCCGACACCCTCGAGGCGTTCCGCCATTTCCGCGAGAAGCTGAACGCCGCGATCCTCGCGGCCGACAACCTCACCGTCAAGCGCTTCTTCGCGCTGGACGAGCGGGCGTACGAGGACGGCGCGCTCCCCGCACGCACCAAGGAGCTGCTGGGCCTCGTCGCCTCGCTGGTGCTGCGCTGCGACGACTGCATCACCTACCACCTCGTGCGCTCCCGCGAGGAGGGCGTCACCGACCCCGAGTTGTACGACGCCTTCTCCGTGGCGCTGGTGGTCGGTGGGTCTATCGTGATCCCGCACCTTCGGCGGGCAGTGGCGCGGCTGGAAGAGCTTCCGCCGGCGTGAGGGGCGCCGCGCGGCCCGCTCGGCGCGCAGCCTTGACAGTCCGAGACCCGGATCTAGTTTTCTCGCGGCCGTACGGAATACGTCTTTGCAGCACCGATTCGGATCACCGCTGCGGGCTGTTCCCCGAGCGGTGTCTTTTTTTTTGCAGCAAGCGGCGGCCACGGTGGCTGCCGCGGAACGGGCGAGAGCCCACCTTGTGAAGGAGTAGTTCCGTATGCCGCAGGGCAAAGTGAAGTGGTTCAACGACGCGAAGGGTTTCGGGTTCATCGCGCAGAGCGACGGCAAGGACGTCTTCGTGCACCACACCGCGATCGTGGCGGACGGGTTCCGTTCGCTGGCCGAGGGCGATGAGGTGGAATTCGAGGTCACCAACGGCCCGAAGGGGCTGGCAGCGACGAACGTGCGGAAGGTCCGCTAGGCGTCACGAGCTGCTTCGCGAAGGCGCCGGTCCCGCGAGGGGCCGGCGCCTTGTGTTTGGGGGGGGCGACGCGGCTGCCGCGCCTAGGCGATCAGCTCCCCGGCGAGCACGGTGACCGCCTGGCCGCCGATCCGCACGCGATCCCCCGCCATCCGCACCCGCACCACGCCGCCGCGCGCCGAGGCCTGGAACCCCGTCATCCTCTCCTTGCCGAGCTTCGCGCTCCAGAAGGGCGTCAGGACCGAGTGCGCCGAGCCGGTCACGGGGTCCTCGTTGACGCCGGCCGCCGGCGCGAAGAACCGCGAGACGAAATCGAACCGCGGGTCGTCGGAGCGCGCCGTGACGATCGTGCCTCGCACGTCCACCGCACGAAGGGCGCCGAAGTCGGGCGCCAGAGCCCGCACCTCGGCTGCGGTGGCCAGTTCCACCAGGGCGTCGAACCGGCTGCGGCCCACCCACACCGCTCGCGCGCCGAGCGCGGCGGCGAGGTCCGCGGATGCCTCGGCCCGCACCGGGGGAAGGGCGGGGAAGTCGAGCTCGATCCACTCCCCCTGCGCCGTCGCGGTGAGCAGCCCGCTCCGCGTCTGGAAGCGCGCCGTAGCGGTGCGCGCGAGACGGCTGGTCTCCCAGAGCGCGTGCGCCGTGGCGAGGGTCGCGTGCCCGCAGAGGTCCACCTCGACCGCGGGCGTGAACCACCGCAGGCGGTAGCCGTCGCCCTCGCCGTGCACGAACGCGGTCTCGGACAGGTTCATCTCGGCCGCCACCGCCTGCATCCACGCCACGTCGGCAGGGGCGTCGAGGAGGCACACGGCCGCGGGGTTCCCGGCGAACGCGCGGTCGGTGAAGGCGTCGACCTGGTACACGGGAAAAGTCTTGGGCATGGTTGGAACGGTAGGGGTGCCGTCCCCGGCTCGCCAGGCGGGCGGCGAGGTGACGGCTGAGCTTCCCCGTCACCTATCACGCTTCACCCATCGCCTACCTCACCCTGCCGCCTGTGTGCGCGACGGCAGGCCGCCGAAGCGCCGTTCGCGGGCCCCGAAGACGGCGACCGCGCCATGGAGGTCGGCGGGCGCGAAGTCGGGCCACATCACGGCCGAGAAGACCAGCTCGGCGTACGCGGTCTCCCAGAGGAGGAAGTCGCTCAGCCGCTGCTCGCCACCGGTGCGGATCAGCAGGTCCACCGGCGGCGTGGGCGCCCCGGCGTGGATCGCGCCGTCGAGCAGACGGCCGAACTCCTCGCGGGAGAGCGCGGCGCCCGCGGCCCGTCGCGCCGCCTCGAGGATCCCGTCCTGGGCGGAGTAGTCGAGGGCGATCCGCAGGTCGAGCCGTGCCCCCTCCCGTGTGGCCTCCTCCGCCGCGGCGATCGCGGTGAGGAGCGGCGAGGGGAGCCGGTCCCTCCGCCCGATCACGTTGAGGCGCACGCCACTCTGCACGCACGCTGCCGTCTCCGCCGCGAGGTACGCGCGGAAGATCCGCATCAGCGCCGCGACCTCCCGTGCCGGCCGCTTCCAGTTGTCGGACGAGAAGGCGTACAGTGTGAGCATCCGCACCCCGGCCGAGGGCGCCGCCTCCACGATCCTCCGGACGGTCCGTGCCCCGGCCCGGTGGCCCGCGGTGCGCGGGAGACCGCGCCGCGTGGCCCATCGCCCGTTCCCGTCCATGATGATCGCCACGTGCAAAGCGCTTTGTGTCACAAAGTGTCTCCGCAAAAAAAAGAGAGAGGTCTGCCTCCTGGGCCCGTCCGCTCCTAGCGGCTCCGCATCGCCTTGATCAGCGCCGCCATGTGATCCAGGTACCGCTCCAGCGCCCGGCGCCCGCTCGCCGTGAGGCGGTACTCGGTGCGCGGCACGCGTCCGTCGAACGACTTCCGGCACACGATGTACTCGGCGTCCTCCAGCTTCCGCGCGTGGACGCTGAGGTTGCCGTCGGTGGTCTTCATCAGGCCCTTGAGCTCGTTGAAGCTGAGGCTCTCGTTCACGGCGAGCGCGCTCACGATGCCGAGCCGGATCCGCTCGTGGATCAGCCGGTCCAGCTCCGACGCGCCCACCTTCAGCTCCACCGGTGCCTCCGCGGCTGCCGCCGCGCTCTCATGCCGCCGCTGCGGCTCCCGTGCCGTCCCGAGCCTAGCCACCGTAGCGCCGGGCGATGATCACGCCGAACAGCAGGTGCAGCCCGCCGAACCCGCCCGCGAGGAGCGGGTCGCCCCACGACGTGGGCCCGAGCATCGCCACCGTCCCGAGCACCAGGAAGCCCAGCCCCATCGCCGGCACCGCGCTCACGGAGAACGCCCCCGCCGCGAGCACGCCGGTGCCGTAGAGCACCAGCCATGTCCCCGGCAGGAACTGGGCGACGCCGGCCCGGTACAGCACCGCCGTCAGCAGCGCTCCCACCGCCAGCGACGGGAGAAGGCTCAGCGCGAACTTCCGCCCCGAGCCGCTGAGGAGCGACAGCGCCACCTTGCGCGCCTTGAGCGCCATCGTCGTCGCGCCGATCACCAGCCCGATCACCGCCTCCACCAGCCACACCGACAGCCATGCCCGCGTCGTCGGCTGCTGCGAGGCGAGCGCCGCCGCGCCGAGCGCCGTCAGGCCGGTGAGCGCCATCCCCCAGCCCGGCACCGCCGTGAACGCGGATGCCGAAGCCATGGTGTCGCGGATGAACTCGAGGTTGGCCATCGCCCGCGCCGAGAGGGCGGGCGGATCGGGAGGGGTGGAACGAAGCGGCTGGGCCGGCGTCATCGCGAGGCAAGGTAGCACCGGCCCCGCGTTCCATCAAGTACTTTGTGTCGCAAAGTACACGCGCGCCTGCGGCCCGGCAGGGCGCCCCCGGCGAGGTTGCCGCCCCGGTGCTGGAGGGCGACCTTTGCCTCGTGCGCGCGGATCTGAGCGATCGCCTACGCCGCCACGTCCTGGCGCAGCGGCTCTTCCCGGAACCGGGGGGAGCGGTGCTGGCTGTGTCGGGGGGGGCGGATTCGCTGGCGCTCCTCGACCTCCTCGCCGGTCTCGCGCCGGAGCTGGGGCTTGCCCTCGTGGTGGCGCACGCCGACCACGGCATCCAGCCGGAGAGCGGCGCCGTCGCGCGTGCCGTGGCGGCGCTAGCGGAGGCGCGGTACCGCCTCGACACGGTCACCGGCGCGCTCGCGCTCGGCCCCGGAGCGTCGGAGACGCGCGCGCGGACCGCACGGTACCGCTTTCTGCGCGGCGTGCAGCGGGAGCGCGGCGCCCGCTACCTGGTGACGGCGCACCACGCCGACGATCAGATGGAGACGGTACTGCTGCGGGTCCTTCGCGGCTCGGCGCCGGCGGGTCTCGCGGGTATCGCCGCCCGCGGAGTGGACGGGCTGGTGCGCCCGCTGCTCCCCTACCGGCGTGGCGAGCTGCGTGCGCACGTCGAACGGCGCGGCCTCGAGCCCTTCGACGACCCGGCGAACCGGGACGTCCGCCACCTCCGCTCGTGGGTGCGGGCGGTGCTGGTGCCGGCGATCACGGCGCGGCTGGGGGAGGAGGGCCCCGAGGCGCTGCTCGAGGTGGCGAGGCACGCCCGGACAGAGGCGCGGGCATGGGACGCGGCACTGGACGTGGTCCCGGGGCTCGAGGTGCGCGTCGCCGACGGGCGCTTCGACGTTGCCCGCGAGGCGTTGGGCGGCTATGATAAGTGTTTGGCCGCACGCATCTTGCGGTCGGTCGCGGCGCGTGCGGGGTTGGCGCTGACGCCGGGGGCCGCGAGCCGCCTCGCCGCATTCGCGCGCGACGCCGCGAGCGGGCGGCGAATGCCGCTGCCGGGCGATCTGGTGGCCGAGGCGGCCTTCTCCCGCCTGGTGGTTTCGCGCCCGGAGGCGTCTCCCGCGGCGCTGGTGCTGGGTGTGGGAGAGGGGCGCTGCGAGTTCGGGCGGTTCCATCTGGCGTGGCGCGCCGAGCCGGCGCCCGCGCGGCTGGAGCGGGCCGCGTGGACGACGTGGCTGTCGCCGGGCGTGGTCGAGGTGCGCGCGGCACTGGACGGGGACCGGCTGGTGCCGCTGGGAGGTACGGGCCGGAGGAAGGTGAGCCGGCTGCTCATGGAGGCGCGGGTGCCGCGGGGCGAGCGCT
>JBEKGT010000184.1:0-5031 GCA_050012655.1 Gemmatimonadales bacterium
CCTCCAGCAGTCGTCGCTGCGGGGGGCGGCTTCTTCGACGACCCCGCCAACCGCCTTGCCGCAAACGTCGGCGCGCTCACGGTGTATCTCCACGTGGAGCCGCCGGTGGCGGCGGCGCGGCTGGGGAGGGGGGGGAGCGGCGGTCGGCCGCTCCTCGCGGAGGGCGACCCGGCGGCGAGACTGGCCGCGCTCCTCAGCCGTCGCAGGGCGGGCTATCTGACGGCGGCGCAGGTCGTTGCGACCGATGGCCGGGTGGCGGAAGCGGTCGCGGAGCAGGTCGTGTCGCTTGCCCGGGAGCACGGGGGTTGGTAGACTCAGCGCCCCGCGACACAGGTGAGAGGGCGCTCACCGCCGCCGTTGACGGCCCGGTGACCGGTCGCTCCCAGATTGCGGATGGAGGACGATGGCCGACAAGCCTACGCTCGTGATCGTCGAGTCGCCGGCGAAGGCGAAGACGATCGGCAGGTACCTCGGATCGGGCTACACGGTGCGGGCGACCGTGGGGCACATCCGGGATCTGCCCGAGCGCGGCCTCGGCGTGGACGTCGCCGATGAGTTCCGGCCGACCTTCGCGACCGTCAAGGGCAAGGCGAAGACGATCCAGGAGCTGAAGAAGGCGGCGAAGGAATCGGGACGCGTGCTGATCGCCACCGACCCCGATCGCGAGGGGGAGGCGATCGCCTGGCACGTCGCCGACCAGTTGAGAAAGAAGGACACGCGCCGCGTCCTCTTCCACGAGATCACCAAGGAAGCGGTCAAGCAGGCGATCAAGCATCCGACGGCCATCGACGAGAAGAAGGTCGAGGCGCAGCTGACGCGGCGGATCCTCGACCGGCTGGTCGGCTTCAAAGTGAGTCCCCTCCTCTGGAAGGCGATCAAGACCGGCCTCTCCGCGGGCCGGGTGCAGACGGTGGCGCTCCGCCTCGTCGTCGAGCGCGAGGAGGCGATCCGCGCGTTCGTGCCGCAGGAGTACTGGAGCATCACGGCGCGATGCGAGCACGGGAAACAGGCGTTCGACGCGGAGCTGCACAAGGTCGGCGGCCACAAGCCCGAAGTCCGCTCGGCGCAGGATGCCGCGGCGATCGTCGCCGACGTGAAGGGCAAGCCGTTCGTCGTCACCGAGGTGAAGCGGAAGGAGCGGCGGAAGCACCCCTACGCGCCGTTCACGACCAGCACGCTGCAGCAGGAGGCGGCGAAGCAGCTCGGCTTCAGCTCCCGGAACACGATGCGGCTGGCGCAGCAGCTCTACGAGGGCGTGGAGGTCGGCGACGAGGGGTCCGTCGGTCTGATCACCTACATGCGGACCGACTCCACGCGCGTCGCGCCCTCGGCGGTCGAGGCGGCTCGGAAGTGCCTCAGCGCGCATTTCCCGCCCGCGTACCTGCCGAAGGCGCCCAACCTCTACGGCTCGAGCCGGAACCCGCAGGCGCAGGACGCGCACGAGGCCGTCCGGCCGACGGACGTGGACCGCACCCCTGAATCGGTCCGGCGCTACCTCGCCAGGGACCAGTACCGCCTCTATCAGCTCGTCTGGCAGCGGTTCGTCGCGTCGCAGATGGCGCCGACGGTCTACGACACCACCACGCTGGACTTCGAGATCGGCCGCTACCTCTTCCGCGCGACCGGCTCCGTCATCCTGTTCGACGGGTACCACCGGCTTTACCACGAGGCGCGCGAGAAGGGGGAGGGGCGCACCCTCGAGGACCTCGCGCCGCTGCCGGCCCTCGAGGTCGGCGCGCGCGTGCAGGTCAGGGTGATCGACCCCGAGCAGCACTTCACGGAGCCGCCGCCGCGGTTCAGCGAGGCGTCGCTCGTGAAGGAGCTGGAGCGCCTCGGCATCGGGCGCCCTTCGACCTACGCCCAGATCACCGGCACCCTGGTCGCGCGCCACTACGTCTCGCTTGCCGAAAAGCGGTTCCGCCCCACGGAGCTGGGCGAGACGGTGGAGAAGCTCCTCATCCCGCGCTTCCCCGACATCTTCGACGTGCAGTTCACGAGCCGGATGGAGACTGAGCTCGACAAGATCGAGGACGGGGAGCTGGGGCGCCTCGAGGTGCTGAACGACTTCTGGAAGCCGTTCGAGAAGCGGCTCGCGTCGGTGAAGCCGGAGGAGATGGTCGGCGAGGTGCACGACCTGTCGAAGATCGCCGACGAGAAGTGCCCGAAGTGCGGGAGCCCCGTGGCGCTCAAGACGGGGCGGTTCGGCCCCTACGTGCAGTGCACCCAGGCGAACGATCCGGAGTGCACCTTCAAGCGGTCGCTCAGGCAGCAGCGCGCGCCCGACCGGCCGACCGACGCGGTGTGCCACTTGTGCGGGTCGCCCATGGTCATCAAGACCGGGCGGTTCGGCGAGTTCCTGGCGTGCACGACCTATCCCAAGTGCAAGGGCACGCGGCCGCTGCCGCTCGGGATCAAGTGCCCGAAGTGCGGCACCGGCGACTTGGCGGAGCGCCGGTCGAAGCGGGGCCGGACGTTCTTCGGCTGCACCCGCTATCCGGAGTGCGACTTCACCTCGTGGAACCGCCCGGTCGCGGTGGCGTGCCCCTCGTGCGGGTTCGTCGGGGCGGAGAGCAAGCAGTCCAAGGCCAAGGGGGCGTTCCGCAAGTGCCTGAAGTGCGGGGTGGAATTCCCGGCGGAGGAGCCGGTGGCCGCGCCGGCCGGGGAAGCGCCGGCGCCGAGCTGACCGCCACCGTCGTCGGCGGCGGGCTCGCGGGGTGCGAGGCCGCCTGGGCGCTGGCGGAGCGCGGCGTCGCCGTCGCGCTGGTGGAGATGCGCCCGGTGTGCCGCACCCCGGCCCACCAGACCGATCTCCTCGCCGAGCTGGTCTGCAGCAATTCCTTCAAGAGCACCGAGACGGTCAACGCGCACGGCCTCCTCAAGGCCGAGCTGCGGCTTCTGGGCAGCTTGCTTCTCGGCGTCGCCGATGAGGCGCGCGTGGCGGGGGGCGCGGCGCTGGCGGTGGACCGCACCGTGTTCGCGCGGCTCGCGACGGAACGGATCGCGGCGCACCCCCGCATCCGGGTGGTGCGCGAGGAGGCCGCGGCGCTCCCGTGCCCCGGCGTGGTGGCCACGGGCCCCCTCACCTCCGGGCGCCTCTCGGCCACGATCCAGGGGCGGCTGGGCGTGGCGAGCCTCGCCTTCTACGATGCCATCGCGCCCATCGTCGCGGACGACTCGCTCGATCACGCGCGGATGTTCCGCGCCTCGCGCTACGGCAAGGGGGGCGGCGACGACTACCTCAACGCGCCGCTGGACGCCGCGGAGTACGAGGCGTTCGTGGACGCCCTGGCCGCCGCGGAGCAGCACCGCGCGCACGACTTCGACGATGCGCCGTACTTCGAGGGGTGCCTTCCCGTCGAGGAGATGGCGCGCCGCGGTCGCGAGACGCTGCGCTTCGGCCCGATGAAGCCGGTGGGACTGGCGGACCCGCGGACGGGCCGGGAGGCGCACGCCGTGGTGCAGCTGCGGCGCGAGGACCGCGCGGGCCAGATGTGGAACCTCGTCGGGTTCCAGACCCGCCTGCGGACCCCGGAGCAGCAGCGCGTCTTCCGGATGGTCCCCGGCCTCGGGTCGGCGGAGTTCCTGCGCTATGGCGCCGTGCACCGGAACGCGTATCTCAACGCGCCCGCGGCGCTCTCGCCCCACCTCGCGCTGCGGGACGAGCCCCGCGTCCTCTTCGCCGGCCAGCTGACGGGCGTGGAGGGGTACACCGAGTCGCTCGGGACGGGGCTCCTGGCGGGGGTGAACCTGTGGCGGATCCTCGGCGGCCGTCCGCCGCTGGTGCCGCCGCCGACCACGATGCTGGGGGCGCTCCTCCACTATCTGCGGACGGCGGAGCCGTCGCGCTTCCAGCCGATGAACGCCAACTTCGGTCTGCTGGCGCCGCTGGAGCGGCCGCCGCGCGACCGGGCGCTCAAGAAGGAGGCGCTGGCCGCTCGCGCGCTCGCGGCGATGGGAGAGTTCGCGCGGGAGGTGGCGGCGTGAAGCCCGAGGCCGTGGATTTCCTCCGGTTCCTCGCCACGGAGCGGAACGACTCGCCGCACACGGTGAAGGCGTACGGGCGCGACTTGGCGGGGCTCGAGGTGTTCCTCGACGGGTACTACGGCGGGACGGCGTGGACGTGGGCCGGAGTGGACCGTCTGGCGCTGCGGGCCTATCTGGGGTATGCGGCGGGGCGCGGGTGGTCGAAGCGCACCATGGCGCGCGCCCTCTCCGCGTTCCGCAGCTTCTACCGGTTCCTGGGCGTGCATTATGGCGTGGAGGTGAACCCGGCGCGCGCGGCGAGCATCCCGAAGCAGGAGAAGCGCCTCCCGGGCTACCTCGACCGCGGGACGATGGGGCGGATCTTCGAGTTGGCGGAGGCGCGCGCGGCGGACGGCGGCTTCGCGTCCGCGCGCGACCGCGCGATCCTCGAGCTCTTCTACTCCACGGGGATGCGCCTCTCCGAACTGGTCGGCCTCGATCTCGACGACGTGGACCTGATCGCCGACCAGGCCCGGGTGCGCGGCAAGGGGAAGAAGGAGCGCCTCCTCCCGGTCGGGCGCCCGGCGGTGACGGCGGTGCGGCAGTACCTTCCCCGCCGGGACCCGGTGCTCGCTACCGGGAAGCGGGTCGAGCGGCAGGCGCTGTTCCTGAGCGCCCGCGGCCGGCGGCTGACGGCCCGGGCGGTGCAGCGGATCGGGCGGAGCTTCCTGGACGCCGTGGGCGAAGGCGCGGACGTGCGGACGCACCCCCTCCGCCATTCGTTCGCGACCCACCTGCTCGACGCCGGCGCCGACCTGCGTGCGGTGCAGGAGCTCCTCGGCCACGCGTCGCTGTCCACGACGCAGATCTACACGCATACGAGCGTGGAGCGGCTGAAGAAGGTCTACCACCAGGCACATCCGAGGGCGTGATGCAAGAGTGGCATGCGACGACGATCCTCTGCGTCCGGCGCGACGGGCGCGTGGCGATGGGGGGCGACGGCCAGGTGACCGTGGGCGACTCGGTCCTCAAGGCCACCGCCCAGAAGGTGCGGCTCCTCAAGGGGGG
>JBEKGT010000185.1:0-5006 GCA_050012655.1 Gemmatimonadales bacterium
GATCGATGTAGCCCTGCCGGTCGCCGTCGGCAAGGCTTGGTCGCCGTCGGCCGCGTGCCCTCTGCATCCGGCCCGCTCATCGCCCATGACCTATCACCTAGCGCCTATCACGCATCACCCATCACTCATCACTCATCACGTTGCCCCCCCGGCCTAGCGCTCAGGACCTTCCCCCGCAACATTCTCCGCCGGCCAGTCGTAGTGCAGGATGTCCCTCATCCGAAGGTCCTTCCCCATGAATCGAAGTCTGAGCACCGCAGCGCTTCTCGTCGCGTCCTTCGCGACCACCCTCACCGCCCAGCAGCCACGCACGCCACCGCCGAGCCCCGCGCCGGGCCAGCAGCCCCAGGCGCCGGGCCAGGGCGGTCCCGGCGGCAGGCCGCAGGCCGCCCAGGAGGCGCCGAAGCCCTACCGGGAGGTGATCCCCGCCACGGCGAAGCCCGATTCGGGCGTGTTCATCGTCTACCGCATCGGCGAGAAGCTCTTCTACGAGATCCCGCGGGCGATGCTCGACCGCGAGTTCCTCTGGGTGTCCGACAACCGCGGCACGATCCGCGGCGTCGGGTACGCCGGCGAGGAGGCCACCGACAGGGTGGTCCGCTGGGAGCGGGTGGGGAACCGGGTCTTCCTGCGCGTCGTTTCGTACGACATGGTGGCCGACAGCAACCTCCCGGTGAGCCGGGCGGTGCGGCTGTCGAACCAGGCCCCGATCATCGTCTCCTTCGACGTCGCGGCGTTCAGCCCCGACGACAGCAACGTCGTCATCGAGGCGACCAAGCTGTTCACGACCGACGTGGCGGAGCTGAACATCCGGCAGTCGCGCGGGGTGCGCGTCCGCAGCTTCGATCCCACACGCTCGGCGATCACGCGGGTGCGGAGCTTCCCGCGGAACATCGAGGTCAGCGCCTACCAGACGTTCGCGGTGGACTCGGTGCCCGGCGCTGCGGGGGAGCGCGCCGATCGCACGCTCAACAGCCTCACGATGCTGATGAACTTCTCGATGGTGCTGCTCCCCGACCATCCGATGATGTCGCGCCTCTGCGACCACCGGGTCGGGTTCTTCTCCATCGAGCAGGAAGACTTCGGCCGCGACGAGGCGCGGGTGCCGCGCCGCTGCTACATCACCAAGTGGCGGCTCGAGCCGCGAGATCCGAACGCCGCGGTCTCCGACCCGGTGCAGCCGATCGTCTTCTACCTCGACCCCGCCACGCCCGAGAAGTGGGTGCCGTGGCTCATCAAGGGGATCGAGGCGTGGCAGCCGGTGTTCCGCGCCGCGGGCTTCAGTAACGCGATCTTTGCGCGCCGGGCGCCGACCCCCCAGGAGGACCCGAGCTTCGACCTCGACGACGCGCGGTACTCCACTGTCCGGTGGCTGCCGTCCACGATCGAGAACGCCTACGGCCCCGAGGTCCACGACCCGCGGACGGGCGAGATCCTCCAGTCCAACATCGGCTTCTACCAGAACATCTCCTCCCTCCAGCAGGCCTGGTACTTCTCCCAGGCGGGCGCGGTGGACCCGCGGGCGCAGCACCTGCCGTTCCCCGATTCGCTAATGGGGCAGATGCTGGCGTACGTGATCACCCACGAGGTCGGCCACACCCTCGGCCTGCCGCACAACATGCTGGCGTCGAGCAGCTACCCGACCGACTCGCTCCGCTCTCCGACCTTCACCGCCCGCTACGGGACCACGCCGTCCATCATGGACTACGCGCGGTTCAACTACGTGGCCCAGCCGGGCGACCACGTCACACAGCTGATCCCGTTCATCGGCCCCAATGACTACTTCGAGATCAACTGGGGCTACCGGCGGGTCCCGGGCGCCGCGACGCCGGACGCCGAGCGTCCGTTCCTCGACTCGCTGGCGCGGCAGCAGGACGCCGACCCGATGCTGCGGTTCGGCAACATGGACGGGATCGACCCGCGCACCCAGCGCGAGGCGATCGGTGATGACGCGGTGAAGTCCAGCGGCTACGGCGTCGCGAACCTGCGCCGCCTGGTGCCGATGCTCATCACCGCCACCACCACCGACAAGCTTGACGACTACTCGCTGCTGGACGACATGTACGGCCGGCTCATCGGCCAGTGGGCGCTTGAGATGTCGCACGTCTCCGTCATCGTGGGCGGCGTGCAGCGCCACGAGCGCTACCCCGACCAGCCGGGCGCCATCCACACCCCGGTGCCGCGTGCGGAACAGCAGCGCGCCGTGCGGTTCCTCCTCGACAACGTCTTCACCACGCCCGCCTTCTTCCTCGACACGGCGATCCTCCGCCGCATCGAGCCGACCGGAAGCGTGGAGCGCATCCGGACCCGGCAGGCGGCGGTGCTGAGCGACATGCTGCTGGATTCCAAGCTCTCGCGCCTGGTGGAACAGGAGGCGTTCGCCACGCCGGCCAGCCCGTCGTACACGATCGCCGACCTCTTCGGCGACCTGCACCACGGGCTCTTCACCGAGCTGACGGCGGCGCACCCCGCCGTGGATCCGTACCGCCGCAACGTCCAGCGGCTGTGGGTGGACCAGATGGACCGGCTCATCAACACGCCGCTCCAGCCCCAGCTGCCCCCCGGCTTCGGCGGCTTCCCCGGCTTCACGCCGCCCCCTCCGCGGCCGGCTGATGCCCGGGCGCTGGCGCGCGCGGACCTCGTGGCGCTCGACGGCCAGCTGCGTGCCACGCTCCTGCGCAGCACGGACCGCGAGACGAAGGCCCACTTCCAGGACCTGCGCGCGCGCATCGACCGTATCCTCAACCCGCCGCGGTAGTCCAGCGGCCGGAGCACGGAAACACGACGGGCGCCCGATCGGGCGCCCGTCGCACGTCTGGAGAGGTCCGGGCGGCTCGTGCCGCCGGCCGTGCTAGAAGAAGAAGCCGAACTCGACGTCGGCGCTCGCGCCGCGGCCCGTCTTGAAGCCGCCGCCGAGCGTCGCGCCGGTGAGGTCGAGGTAGAACACCCGGGTCTCGAGGCCGAAGCCGCCGGTGAGGCCCGTGCCGTAGTCGCCGGCGCTGATGACGCCGACGCGCAGCGGGATCCAGCGCACCAGCCGCAGCGTCGCGCCCGCCTCGAGCGTGGTCGGGGACGCGAAGTCGCCCGTCACGCTGGCGGTGTACGCGGCGTCGAGCTGGAGCATCGGGAGGATCCACGTGCTTGCCGCGAACCGCAGCACCTTCGGCAGGGTGACGCTGACCTGCGTGGTGTCGAGCACCTGGAAGTCGTACTGCGGCTTGAGGGCCCACTGGACAGTCGTGTCCGGTCCCGAGGGGCTTTGCCGGATCGTGGTCTTGCGGTACATCAGGATGTCGCGCAGCTCCTTGAGGCTCGCCGCGTGAACCCCGCTGATATTGGCGCGCTGCCGCTCGACGCCCTGGATCTTCACCGAGCCGACGTTGGCCAGTGAGACCTCGAACGCGACGCCGGGGCGCGGCATCTCGAAGCGGAAGAGGAAGTCCGTCGCCAGCCCGGACCCCTTCACATTCATCGGATTGTCCTTCGTCTGGTACGTCAAGTCGGACTCGACCTGGCTGTTGAGCGCGATGCTGTCGCCCGTGAGGCGGATGGTCCCGCCGCTCGGGAGCACGGAGCCGCCGCGGGCGTAGGCCAGCGGCCGCAGGTAGCGCGCGCCCACGCCGGCGATGAACCGCAAGCCGGGCTGGTTCCCCGTGGCACCGAACCGCAGCACCAGGTGGCCCCCCGCTTCGGCGGTGGCCAGCCCCGCGCCCCCGCTGGTCCCGAGCGAGAAGTCCTGGCGCGCGCCGTTGCCGTCGCGCAGCAGCGCCACGGTGTTGTCGTCGACCCGGAACGAGGAGTACGCGTGGGCGCCCACGGAGAGGCCGAGGCCCACGTGCCGCCCGAACGGGCCGCCGAGGTTGAACGACGTGCCCCCCTGGAGGAGGCCGAGCAGCCCCTTCCCCTGCGGCACGAGACCGAGCGCGTCCACGCCGTTGGCCGGGCTGAGACTGTCCTTCTTGTTGAGGAAGATCAGCGCGCCGATGTCGCTGAAGTTCACGCTGTTGTTAACCCCGTTCGCGCCGACCGCGATCACGAAGCCCCAGTGCGGGACGAGCGCGTAGCGGAACGGGTCCATCGCGAAGGTCGGTGTGCGGCGGTACGCCAGCTGGACGCCGGGAGGCAGCTCGGCCTCCGGCGCGAGCTCCTGGCGGGCCGTCGTGTCTTGGTGGGCCAGGGAATCAGCGCGGAGCGAGTCCGCCCGGAGCGAGTCGGCCCGGAGCGAGTCGGCCCGGAGCGAGTCGGCCCGGAGCGAATCCGCCCGCAGGCTGTCGGCGCGGAGGCTGTCGGCGCGGAGCGAGTCCGCCCGGAGGGTGTCCACGCGCAGCGTGTCGGTGCGCGTGGTGTCGGGCTTCGGCGCCGGCGGCACCGGCTCCTGGGCGGCGAGCCGGCCTGCGGCCGCGAGCGCCAGCGTCACGAGGAGGAGGGCGCGCTTCACTGGCTACCTCCCGCGTGAGCTTCGATATCCACGTGCGAGCGCACCACCACCTGGTCGGCCGTGCGGACCGCCCCGCGCAGGCCGCCTCCCGGCGGTGGCCTCAGCCGGATGCGGATCTGCGTCGTGAACCGTTTCCCGAGGAGGGGCGGCAGGTCCGCCGGCCCGAGGGTGAGCGACTGGGAGCTGCTGGCCGCCGTGGTCACCTGGCCGTTGGCGTCCACCGGCGACCCGGTCACGGTGATCGGGCCCAGTTGCACGCGGCCCGGCGCGGCGAAGAGGTCCACCGTGCTGGCCACCGAGTCGCGGACGATCGCCACGTCCACCGTCGCGCCGAACGGCGTGCCGTTGACCACGTCGGTGATGGCGGTCGCCGCGATGAGGCGTTCGATGACCGTCGCGGAGTCGCTCGGCTTCAGGTCGGGCCCGTCCGTGTACTGGGTCCGGGTGAAGACGACGCCCGTGTCGGGGAGGGTCAGGTCGAGGCCGACCGTGAGCGCGAGTCCCACCGTCGCGCTGTCGGTGCGCGTGATGCGGCTCGGGCTCCCGTCGCCCGCGATCGCGGTCCCGG
>JBEKGT010000186.1:0-4998 GCA_050012655.1 Gemmatimonadales bacterium
TGCCGACGTCGGTGTACGGGCCGAAGTAGCGCGACCCGTCGTCCGCCGGCGCGCGCGTCACCACGAGCCGTGGGAAGGGCTCGCCCATCGTGAGCGCGAGCCATGGATACCGCTTGTCGTCCCGCAGGTCGATGTTGAACCGCGGATGGTACTCCTTGATGAGGTTGTTCTCGAGGATGAGCGCCTGCGACTCGCTCGCGACGACGATCGTCTCGACGCCCTGGATGGTGCGCTGCAACAGCGCCAGCCGGGGGCTCGCGGCGAAGTCGTCGGCGAAGTACTGGCGGACCCGCGCGCGCAGGCTCTTCGCCTTGCCGACGTACACGACGCGCCCGTCGGCGTCCTTCCAGAGGTAGACGCCGGGCGCGTCGGGGAGACCGGCGAGCGCCGACTCGACGGCGGGAGGTGGGGCGATCACGCCCGGCGGCGCCTCAGGGCCAGCCGCGCGAGGGAGGCGGCGTCGGGGTGGCCGAGCGCCCAGGTGACGGCGAGGAACGCCGCGCCGAACACCGTCCACGCCCCCACCGCCGCGGCCACCGTCCCGTACCGGGAGACGAGCGCGAGCACCCCCAGCGCAGGGACGGCGCTCGCCACCGCGGCCAGCGCCACCAGGCCCGCCGCGCGCCAGTCGGCCCGCAGGAGCACCGGGCCGATCCGCCGCTGCAGGTGTACGAGGTGCATCGTCGTGTTGTAGAGCGCCGCGATCCCCGCCCCGAGCCCGATCCCCGCCGGCCCCATCCGCTGCATCAGCAGGTACGAGAGGATCACCGACACGACGACGCTGGAGGCCGCCGTGATGACCGGCGTGCGCGTATCCCGCAGGGCGTAGAAGCCCGAGGCGAAGAGCTTCACCGTCGCCCAGCCCACCAGGCCGACGCTGTAGGCGGCTAGGACTCCGGTGACCAACGCGGTGTCGCGCGCGCCGAATTGCCCCGTCTGGAAGAGGAGGCGCACGAGCGGATGGCCGAGGACGGCGAAGCCGACGGCGCAAGGGAGCACGAAGTAGGTGATGCGCCGGAAGCCCTCCGCGAGGCGCGCCCGCAGCGCCTCCTTCCCGGTGTCGCCGGCGGCGTCCCGCGAGAGCTCGGGGAGCGAGGAGGCGGCCACCGACACGCCGAAGAGGGCGATGGGGAGATTGGTGAGCAGCTGTGCGTAGCCGAGGCTCGCCACGGCGCCGGTCGGCAGGAGGCTCGCGAGCTGGGTGTCCACGAGGCTCGAGATCTGGGCGACGCCGGCGCCGATGACCACCGGCGTCCACGCCTTCAGCACGTCGGCGACGCCGGCCACCCGGAACGACGGCCGGAAGGCGATGCCGCCGGCGAGGTGGACCGCTGCCGGGACCTGGATGAGGAGCTGAAGGAGCGATCCCGCGAGCACGCCCCACGCCAGCCACACCGCGAGGTCGCCGCCGGCGAGCGTCGCGCCCACCGCGATCATGACGGCGATCTGCGTCACGTTCCAGAGCGTCGGCGCGGCGTAGGGGAGGAAGAAGCGCCGGTGCGTGTTGAGGATGCCCAGGCACCACGCGGCGAGGACGAGCAGCCCCGAGCCGGGGAAGATGATCCGGACCAACGTGACGGTGAGGCGGCGCGTCGCGGGATCGAACCCCGGCGCGACCACCGCGGTGATGACCGGCGCGAGGGCGATGCCGAGGAGCGCCGCCACCGCCGACGCCACGAGGAGGATGGACGCCACCGCGCCCGCGAGCGCGCGGGACGCCTCCCGGTCGTTCCGCTCGACCAGCCGCGCGTACACCGGGATGAAGGACGCCGACAGCGTCCCCTCGCCCAGGAGGTTGCGGATCAGATTGGGGATCTTGAGCGCCGCGCGCACCGCGTCGGCGGCGGCGGATTCCCCGAAGTAATGGGCGAAGACGCGCTCGCGGACGAACCCGACGATGCGCGAGAGGAAGATGCCGGCCGCCACCAGCGCGGCGGAGCGCCCCGCCGAGCGGGTCATCGGCCTACCCGCCGGAGGTGCCGGAGGAGCCCTTCGACGGAGACTGGCGCTTGGTGGGGTCCTCGAGGAGCCGCTGCATGAACTGGTGCTCCTCCTGGAGCTGGGCGACCTGCTTCGTGATCGTGTCGAGGTCGGTCTCGAGGTACGCGACCTTCTTCGCCAGCTCCTGGAGCGCCGGCGCCGAGTCCGGTCCCCCGGCGCCCATCCGCCGCTCGACCCAGGCCCGCACCACGGGGGAATCGAGCACGATGGCGGCAAGCGGGATCAGCAGGGCGATGAGGATGACGGCGGGCCAGAGCATCTGACTAAGCTAGGGCTCGCGGGGGCGGGCTTCAAGTAGCGATCCGGCGTGCTCCCGGGCCGCGGTGAGCAGCAACTCCACGAAGGCGCTCCCGTACCGGGCCAGGAACGAGGCGGCGGTGTAGACACGCTCCTGCGGGTGCCCGTCGGGATAGAGGGAGACGCGGGCTCGGAGCAGCTGTTGGAGTGCGGTCTCGTTCGCCCGTTTCGCAGCCGCCACCAGCTTCTTCTCGATCTCGTGCGTCGCCCCCAGAGCCTGGTTGCGGGCGGACTCCACCGGCCGCTCGAGGGTCCGGTCGAGGGCGCCGGCCTCACGCGCGAGGGCGGCGTAGCCCGCCTCGAGGGAGGCGCGCAGCGCCGCGAGCGCCCCGGTCGCCGACGCGGGGAGCGCCTCCCGCGCGGCCTCGCCCGCCAGCTCCTGCTCGGGGCGTGCCAGCGACTCCACCGAGAGGCCGAAGCGGTCGAGCGTCTTCCGGGTGCGCGCCTCGACGACGAACCCCGACAGGCGGGGCACGCTCACCGGACGGGGGACGCCGAGCACGGCGAACAGCGGCGCCGTCTGCGGGAGGTATGCCAGCTCGCCGGGGCCGCCGACGTACGCGACCGTGGGGACGACCGCCGCCTCGACCACCGGGCGGAGCAGAACGTTGGCCGAGAGCCGCTCAGGGTCGTCGCGGAGCAGCGTCTCCAGCGCGCCGAGGTCGAAGCGCTCCCCGGACCGCCGCGTCACGAAACCGCCCCCCTCCGCTACACGCAGCCGGTCCCTTCCCCGCGAGCCCTCCACCAAGACGAGCGCGAGTCCGTTGCCCACCTCGACGGGCGCCCCCCTTCCCGCCCCAAGCAACCGCTCCGCCTCGGCCGCCAGGAGGCCGTCGAGCTCGCCCGCGCGCCGCAACGCCTCGGCGACGACGCCCGACGCCGCGCGCTTCAGGCCGCCCGACCAGCCGCGGAGGACCACGACGCCCTGCTCGCCGAGCAGCGCCGCCATCGCCTGCCCGTGGGCCTCGGCCATCGAGCGCTCCGGCCGGTACGCCGCACGGAGCCACGCCATCACGCCGGAGCGGAACTCGCTCGGCGGCAAGAGCCCCTCGAGCCGCTCCAGCGCCGAGGTCGCATCCACGCCGAGCGTCTCCCGGTACGCCGGGAGCATCGGCGCCTCGGCACCACGCTCCCGCAGCCGCACCGCGGCGCGGGAGCCGTCCTGCGCGACGACGTCGCACTGCGCGATCTCGGCGAAGTCGTGGTCGTCCCCCGCGACCCAGAAGACCGGCACGACCGGGCGCTGCCACGCCTTGGCGAGGCGCTCGGCCAGTGCCACCGCGGTCAGCGCCTTGAGCACGGTGTACAGCGGGCCGGTGAAGAGCCCTGCCTGCTGGCCCGTCGTGACGGCGAGCGCGCGCCCCGACAGCAGGGCGTCGAGATTGGCCTGCGCGGGGCCGGAGGCGAGGAACGCCGGCTCCAGCCCCGCCGGGATCCGGCGCGCCGCCTGCGCGTCCCGGACGGCGGCGAAGGCGCTGGGGTCGCCCGCGAACGAGGTCCGCGTGGTGTGGAAGGTGAGGCTCACGCGCGACGTCCGATGAGGATCAGACGGGGGCTCGCGGAATCCTGGGGCGAGCCGTCGTAGTCGCCGGCGGCGCATTCCGCGCGGATCCCCTGGGCGGCGAGCATCGCCTCGAGGTCGCCGCGCTCGAAGAGTCGCACGCGCTCGGTGAAGGTCCTGCTGTCATCGCTCACGTGAATGCTCTTGATGACGAAGCGGCCGTCGTCTGAGATGCGCCGCTCCTGGACCACGCTCCCGCGCCCGTTCGAGCGCTCGTCGCGCGGCACCAGGCCGGCGCGGACCGCGGGCGCGTTGAGAAAGTCGAGGATGAAGCGGCCCCCCGGCCGGAGCACGCGGGCCACCTCCCGCACCACCATCTCGTGCTCGCCGTCGCTCGCGAAGTAGCCGAAGCTCGTGAAGAGGTTGAGGACGACGTCGAAGGCCGCCGGGCGGAACGGCAGACGCCGCATATCGCCGCGCACCAGCGGGCCGGCGCCGCGCCGGCGGGCGGCGAAGAGGAGCGCCCGCGAGAGGTCGAGCCCGACGACGCGGGCCCCGCGGCGGCCCAACGCCGCCACGTGGCGTCCGGGGCCGCAGGCGAGATCGAGGACCCGTTCGCCCACTCCCGCGACACCGAGGTGTTCCAGCAGCTCCACCACACGCAACGCATCCTCGTCGTCCCGGTGCGGGTAGACGTGGAGGTACTCCTCGCCGAACCACTCCTCGAACCACTCGGTCACGCGCGGATCGTGGTGGCGGTACGCTGCACGGTGAACCCCAGCAACTCGGCGGCGGGATCGCGCCACGCGCCCGGGGGGAGCATCGCCTTCTGGCAGAGCGCATCCAGGAACCCCCGCCGGTCCATCCGGTACTCCGTCGCGACCTGCGGCAGGAGGAGCCCGGCGCACCGCCCGCGGCGGATCATCAGGCCGTCGCGCCCCGGGACCACCTCGTCGGGGGCGATCGGCCGGAGGGGCGAGAGGACCGACAGCTCGACCTCCATCCCGTCCAGTTCGTCGGGCCGCACGGGGGGGAAGCGGGGATCCTCCCGCGTCACTGCGGCCGCCATGATCGCCGCCGCCGCCACGAGGGGGAGGTCCGCCTCGATGTGGCCGAGGCACCCCCGCAGGCGGCCGCGCTCGTGCAGCGAGACGAAGACCCCGCGCGGCTCCCGCAGCTCCGCGTCCGGCGGGGGCGCG
>JBEKGT010000187.1:0-4944 GCA_050012655.1 Gemmatimonadales bacterium
GCCCCTCCTCTTCATCATCATCTCGCCGATGCTGGGCTTCCTCCTCGGGCTGCTGATGATGGTGGCGACCGGGTGGATCTTCCGGCGCGCCCATCCCCGCCAGGTGGACCGGTGGTTCCGGCGGGCGCAGCTGGTCTCGGCGGCGGCGTTCAGTCTGGGCCACGGCAGCAACGACGCGCAGAAGACGATGGGGGTCGTGGTGGGGCTGCTCTACACCTCGCAGGCGGCGTTCGCCGGCTTTCCGCTGCGGTTCCTGCACATCACCACGATGGACGTCATCCCGACGTGGGTGATCTTTGCGGCCTACACGGCGATCGCGCTGGGCACGCTGTTCGGCGGGTGGCGCATCGTGAAGACGATGGGGCAGCGGATCACGAAGCTGAAGCCGTACGGCGGCTTCTGCGCGGAGACCGCCGGCGCGATGTCCATCTTCCTGGCGTCGTACCTGGGCATCCCGGTCTCCACGACGCACACGATCACCGGCGCCATCAGCGGCGTTGGCGCGACGCAGCGCATCTCGTCGGTGCGCTGGGGCGTGGCCGGCCGGATCGTCTGGGCCTGGATCCTCACCATTCCCGCGAGCGCCGCGATGGCCGCCATCGCGTACCTTGTGGTCCACGCGGTCGGCCGTTGAGCCGGACCGGGAGGTCGGTATGAAGGTGAAGAAGCTGACCGAGGCGGAGATCGCAAAGGCGCTGCAGAAGCTGGACGGGTGGGAGCGCGAGGGGTCGGCGATCCGGAAGCTCTACACCTTCAGGACCTTCGCGGAGGGAGTCCGGTTCGTGGACGGCGTGGCGCTCGAGGCGGACGCCGCCGACCACCACCCCGACATCGACATCCGCTACACCACGGTGGTGATGACCCTCTCGACCCACAGTGCGGGAGGGCTCACCGCGAAGGACGTCACCCTGGCGGAGAAGATCGACGCCCTGGCCGGCTATCCGCCGCTCCCCGCTTCCTTGGCGGAGGCCAGGTCCACCATCTTCACGCCGGTGAGGTACTCGGTCGTCGGCGCCTCATCGAGGCTCGAGAGCTTCTTGAGGTCGGCGGCGATCCGGCCGGCCATCTCCAGGATGGTCTCCACGCCCCTCCGGTCCTCGGGACCGAGGGGCGCCTTCGTCTCCCGCAGCAGCCCCGCCTCGCCCAGGATCGCCGCCAGGGCGTTGTTGACCTCGTGGCGGATGGTGATCGCCACCTCGCCGACCGCCGCGACCCGCTCCGCCCTCACCAGCCGATGGTAGAAGTCGTGGAGCTGCTGGGAGAGCCATCCCACCGCGATGGCGAGCGCGCCGTACGAGATGTAGATCGGGAGCACCAGCCCCGAGTTCATCGGCATGAAGCTCAGCTCGAGCACCAACTGGACCGCCAGGTAGAGCACCGTCCCCGCCAGGAGCCCCGCCAGCGCGCCCATCATCCCGAAGTGGAGCGAGAGGATGAAGGCGGGCGCGAGGGTCGTCAGCCAGGAGACCTCCTTGTAGAGGCCCGCCCCGTCGGGGAGCGCCTCGATCAGCACGATCGGCAGCAGGTACGCGACGACGCAGTACAGGGCCCAGCGCCGCGGGAGGGGCGGGCGGTGGGCCATCGGCGGGAAACCGATCGTGGCGATCGTGCGGCGCCACCACACCGGGCGGCTCGGGTCGGTCATGGGCATCACTCCGTCGGCAGTGTGAGGAGCCGGGGCTCCGTCATCTCCTGGATCGCGTAGCGCACACCCTCGCGGCCGAGGCCGCTGGCCCTGGCGCCGCCGTAGGGCATCCGGTCCACCCGAAAGCTCGGGACGTCGTTCCCCATCACGCCGCCCACGTCGAGCCGCTCCCACGCCTGCATCATCCGAGCGACGTCGCGCGTGAAGATCCCCGCCTGGAGGCCGTACGGGGTGGCGTTGACGCGCTCCACCGCCTCGTCGAAGGTCGCGTACGGGGTGACGGTGGTGACGGGGGCGAAGACCTCCTCGCAGTTCACCTGCTGCGCCGGCGCCGTGCCGGTGAGGACCGTGGGCTGCAGCAGCGTGCCCGTCCGGCTCCCGCCCGTCTCGACCTTCGCGCCCTCACGGACCGCCGCGGCGATCCACGACTCGGCCCGCCGGGCGGCCTCCTCGCTGATCATCGGCCCGACGTCGATGGCCGGGTCGAGCGGGTCGCCGACGCGGAGGCTCCGCACGCGGGTGACGAACCGCCCCAGGAACTCGTCGAACACGTCGCGGTGCACCAGGATCCGCTGCACCGAGATGCACGACTGGCCCGCGTAGCCGTAGCCGCCGGCCGCGCAGCGGGTGACGGCGTGGCTGAGGTCGGCGTCGGGCTCGACGATGACACCCGCGTTGCCGCCCAGCTCGAGGGCGACACGCCTGGTGCCGGCCTGGGCGCGGATCGCCCAACCCGCCTTCGCGCTCCCGGTGAACGAGATCATCCGCACCCGCTCATCGGCCACCAGCCGCTGCGCGACGGCGAGGTCGCAGGGCACGACGTTCACGCCGCCGGCGGGATAGCCGGAGGCGGCGATCAGCTCGCCGAGCAGCTCGCTCGTCAGCGGGTCCTGCGGCGGCGGCTTGAGGGTGAGCGTCGCCCCGCAGGCGATGGCGGGGGCGACCTTATGGGCCGCGAGCAGCACCGGGAAGTTGAACGGCGTGATCGCCGCGATGGGCGAGAGGGGGAAGCGGCGCGTCAGACCGATGCGCCGCGCGCCGGCGGGGACGGCGTCGAGGGGGAGCACCTCCCCGCCGACGCGGGTCGCCTCTTCCGCACCGTCGTCGAACACGAAGATCGCGCGGTCGATCTCGAGGTTCGCTTGGCCGATGGGCTTCCCGGCCTCCCGCGCGAGGAGCTGGGAGAACTCCGCGCGCCGCGTCCGCAGCCCGCCGGCGATGCGCCGCAGGCACGCCGCCCGCTCGAACGCCGGCATCGTGCGGCAGGCCTCCGCCGCCTCGACGTTCGACGCCACAGCATCGTCCATCTGCCCGGCGGCGGCGAGGGGGTGGCGACCCACCTCGGCGCCGTCCCAGGGAGCGCGGATGACGGCGGTCCGCTCGGCGGTGCGGCGCTCGTTGCGGAGGATCATCGGACCTCAGCGGTGGGGGTGGAACGCGTCGGCCACCCGGCGCAACGCGGCCTCGAGGTCGGCGCGCGGCGGGCCGAAGCCGAAGCGGATGAAGCGGTCCATCTCGAACTGGTCGCCGGGCACCACCAGAACGTCGTGGTCGCGGCGCAGGCGCTCCGCCAGCTCCGACGAGTTCACGTCGCTCCGGTAGCGGGCGAAGGAGATCGCGCCCGCGTCGGGCGCGCGGCCGGTGAACTCCTCCCCCATCGCGCCGTACCACTCGGAGAGCACCGCCCAGTTCGCCCGGATGATGCCCCGGGTCCGCTCCAGGATCCGCGCGCGCACCTCGGGCCGCAGGGCGAGCGTCGCGAGCGCGTCGGACATCGCCCCCGGGCCGATGGTCGTGTAGTCCTTGCGCGACCAGAGTGCCGCCGCCAGCGCGGGCGGAGCGACATTCCAGCCGAGGCGGAGTCCGGGGAGGGCGTAGGCCTTCGAGAGGCCGTTCACCACGATGACCCGCTCCGTCATACCCCAGAAGCTCGGCGTCGGCGGCCCGGCGCGCTCCGCCCCCTGGTAGACCTCGTCGGCGAGGATCCAGGCCCCCACCGCCTCGGCCCGCGCCACGATCTGCCGCATGGACCGCTCGCCGAGCACCGCCCCGGTCGGGTTGTTGGGGTTGGTCACCACGACGAGCTTCGTGCCGGAGCCGATGGCGGCCTCGACCTCCTCGGGCGCCGGCTGCCACCCCAGCTCCTCGCGGAGCCGGAAGGGCCGGATCTCCGCCCCGAAGGCGCGCGCCAGGCCCCAGGTCTGCATGTAGTTGGGGAGCATCAGCGCCACGCGGTCGCCAGGCTCCAGGAGGTGCCAGCAGACCGCGTAGTTCGATTCGGCGCTGCCGTTCGTCACCGTGACGTGGCCGACGGTGGCGCCTGGGTACAGCGCCGCGATGAGGGAGCGCAGTCCTTCGGTGCCGTTCGATTGGGAGTAGCCGAGGGGCACGTCGAGCGCCGCCTCGGCGCCGGCGCCGGCCAGCGCGAGGAGCTCCGCCGCGGTCAGCGGGTGGACGCCGCTCTCCGAGAGGTTGAAGCGGACCCGGTTCTCCCAGGTGCTCTGCCAGCGCTCCATCGCGAACGGCTCGAACGACATCGCCCCTCCGGGGGTGGAGGGGCGATACTAGCCGTCGGCCGGTCCAGCGGCAAGAACGCTACGGCAGGCTGTGCACGCGGATGCCGCCGTTGACGGTGCGCAGGCGCAGGTTCCGCCCGCCCTGCCCGATGCGGCCCTCGAGGTGCCGCGGATTGATGCGGCCGGAGAGGGTGATCGGGAAGTCGCTCTCGATCGAGCCGTTCACCGTCTCGGCGCTGAAGTCGGCGGAGAGGCCGCTGGCGAGGGAGAGGTCGATGCTCCCGTTCACCGTCTCGAAGGTGAGGCGGCCCTGGCCGATGCCGCGCACCGTGGCGCGGACGCCGCCGTTCACCGTCGAGCCGCTCGCCTCGCCGGACGCTGTCTCGAGGCTCACGCTCCCGTTGACGGTGTTGAGGTCCGTGCGCGCGGTGAGGCCCGACGCCTCCACGCCCCCGTTCACGTTGTCGCCGTCAAAAGCGACGCCCGCGGGGATTCGGGCGACGAACTGCACCTCGACGTCGTTGTCATGCACGCTCATGTGCCCGCCGCCAGGCCGGCACTCGTTGTTGCGGCCCGGGTAGACGGCGCAGATCGTGACCCCGCCCTCGTGGGGCACGACCTCGATGCGCACCGTGGCTGGGTCGTCGTCGCGGCCGTGCTTGTCGGCCGTCACCTCGACCTCGGAGCCGGTGGACGCTTCGGCGCGGATGGAGCCGTTGACGCCGCGGATCTCCAGGGTCTACCCCTGGGCGACGGTGCCGTGCCAGCTCCAGCGGTTCCCGT
>JBEKGT010000188.1:0-4903 GCA_050012655.1 Gemmatimonadales bacterium
CGTGGTGGCGCGCGCGGCGTCACTCACCCGTTGGATGGGCTCGGCCTTGGGCGTCGCGCTCGACGAGCGGCCGGCGCGCTCCCCCTCGGCGGAGGCGGGCGCACGGCTCTACGGGCAACAGTGCGCCCAGTGCCACGGCGCGCGCGGCTTCGGCGACGGGCCCGCCGCGGCGGGCCTTACGCCGCACCCCGCGCGCCTCGCCGATCCGGCGGTGCTCGCGGCGGCGACCCCGCTCGACGTCTACCGCCGCATCTCCCTCGGCGTGCCGGGCACGGCGATGCCGGCCTTCGGTGACGCCCTTTCCGCGCAGCAGCGGTGGGACCTGGTGCTCCACGTGGTGGCGCTGGCCGACTCGCTGGCGGCGCGCGCGGGCGACGGGGAGCGCGCCCTGGCACTCGCGACGGTGCGCGCGGACCTGCGCACCGCCCTCGCGCGCGCGGCCGGGGGCGATCGCGCCGGCGCGGGGGCGAAGGCGCTCGACGCCTACCTGGCGTACGAGAGGCTCGAGCCGGCGCTGCGCGCGGTGCGCCCCTCGCTGGTGCCCGAGGCGGAGGCCGCGTTCGCGGCGTTCCGCCTGGCCGCGGCCGGCAGCGCCGACTCCGCGGCGCTCGGTGCTCGGCACGCGCGGGTCGAGGTGCTCCTCGCGCGGTCGGCCGCGGCGCTGGCCGAGCACCCCTCGGCGTCGGGGCTGTTCGCGGAGAGCTTCATACTCCTCCTCCGGGAGGGGCTCGAGGCCATCCTGATCCTCGGGGCGATCGTGGCGGTGGTGGTGAAGTCGGGCGCCGAGGCACGGAAGCGCGAGGTGCGCTGGGGTGCCGGGTTGGCGGTGGTCGCGAGCCTGGCGACCGCGGCTCTCATCCGCTGGCTGTTGCGCATCGCGCCGGCCCAGCAGGAGGCGCTCGAGGGGATGGTGATGCTCCTCGCCGCCGCGGTGCTCTTCTACGTCTCGTACTGGATGGTCTCGAAGCTCGACAAGGACGCCTGGCAGCGCTTCGTGCGGCAGAGCATCGAGGGGGCGCTGGCGCAGGGCGGGGCGCTCGCGCTGGCGGCGGCGGCGTTCCTCGCCGTGTACCGCGAGGGGTTCGAGACGGTGCTCTTCTACCAGGCGCTCTACGGCACCGGCGGCGCGGCCGGCGCGGCGCCGATCACCGCGGGGCTGGTGCTCGGCGGGGCCGCGCTGGTCGGCCTCTTCGTGGGGATCGAGCGCTTCGGCGTGCGCGTGCCGCTCAAGCCGTTCTTCGCCGTGACCGGCGCGCTCCTCTACTTCATGGCGTTTGTCTTCGCGGGGCGCGGGGTCACCGAGCTGCAGGAAGGCTCGTGGATCGGCGCGACGCCGGTGGCCGGCGTCCCGGCGAACGACTTCCTCGGCATCCATCCGACACTGGAGTCGCTCATGGCACAGGGACTGCTGGTGGCAGCGCTGCTCGCGGGGCTGGGGTGGGCGTTCGTGGTACGGCCCCTTCGCGCGCGGCGGGCGACGCCGCCTCAGGTCGCCGGACGTGTGCTGCGCCGCACTGAGGCGCGGCCGTCGCTGAACCGCGATTGGCCCGCACCCTCCGGCGCCGCGGTCCCGGCGACGCAGCCGGCGGCGGATGTGCCGGTGCCGGGTGAGATCGCAGCAGCGCGGCCTCACCGCCAGGAGCGCGCGGCGGCGGACTAGGCGTCAGCGGCCTGCGCGGCGCGTCCTACGGCACGGTGAGAGCGTGCGACGCGGCCGCGCCGCGATAGCTGGCCACGATGCGAGCGCTGCCGGGAACCAGCGCGTACGCGAGGCCGCTGTTGTCCACGCTCACGACCGAGGGATTCGTGCTGGCCCAGACAGTTGCTGCACCCGGAACAAGGGCGGCGCTGGGGTCCCTCACCACCGCCTGATACTGCAGCGAATCGCCCTGAGAGAGCGTTGTGTCGCCTCGCGTGATCGTGACCGAGTAGACGCCCGTGGTGATGACGACGGGCAGGTCGCCGATGATCGGCCACAGGATGATGCTCACGGACGGGGTCGTCCCCCCCACGACCGTCACGGTGGTATCGGCACGGTGCGTATTGACGCCGAGAGAATCGAAGGCCAGGGCCACGATCCGCCTCTGCGATCCGGCGGGGAGCGCCATCACCCCCGTGGCCGTGCCGTTGTCGATCGGGAAGTTGAAGACCAGTGGCGTGTCGATCCCGGGGCCGGTGACCGTGATCGCCAGCGTCATCACGTACAACGGTGCGGAGACGTTGAACTGGACCTCCGCAGTCGAGGTGCGGCCGGGATTCAGCGCTCCACGGTCGCCGCACCCGGCGACGGCTCCGACGACGCACCCCATCAACGCTGTCGCCACGAGCCCGGCGCACGCGCGGGCTGCTCCCCGGTGGAGCGAAACACCTGTCACCGCCTGTGCGATCCGATTCACTGATGTCTCCTCGGCAAATGGATGCAGCATCTACCGTCCGCCTCGGGCGCGGCGTGTCCTACTGCACGGTCAGCCCGCGTGACGCGGCAGCGCCGCGATAGCTGGCCACGATGCGAACGCTGCCGCGAACCAGCGCGCGAACGAGGCCGGAGTTGTCCACGCTCGCCACCGACGGATTCGAACTGGCCCAGGTGGGCACTGCCCCGGTGATCACGTGACCGAGGTGGTCGGTGATCGTCGCGGTATAGCGCAGCGAATCGCCGGCGCTCAGGGTCGTATCCGCCTGATTCAGGGTGACGACGTAGCTGCCGAAGCTCCACGTGACGATGCCACTCAACGCGGTGAGCACGAGGGTCAGAGGAGGGTTGGCTCCGCCGACCAGTGTGATGGTCGTGTCCCCCTGGTGCGTCCTCACGCCGAGCGAGTCAAACGCCTCGGCGGTCACCGTCGTGGTCCCGACGGGCAACAGCAGGGTCCCGCTCGCCGCCCCCGCCGTGACCTGGAAGGTGTCGATCACGGGCGTGGCAATCGCCGGTCCCGTGGCGGTCAGCACGAGCTGCTTCAGATAGGCCGGCGCCGAGGCGGAGAAGGGCAGGGACGCGACCGGCGGCGGCGCGATGGTGAACGAGACGCTCACCGCCTGCGGCGAGTTGCTCGCCACGGCAGAGGCCACGGGGACCGTCGCCGTGTAGACGCCCGCGGGGAGCGCGCCCTTGGCGACACTGACGGTCAACGTCGCCGGCGCCGTCGTGGTGCTAAGGCTGGCCGCGAGCCAGCCCGTCGGCTGGCTGGCGCCGTAGGAGACGGCTCCGAGCACGAGCCCGGACAGCGTCCCCCCCGACCTGTTGATGATGCTCACCGTCTGGGACGCCGGATCGGAGGTCTGCAGCGTATCGCTGAAGGAGACGGACGTCGTCGAGAGGCCGATCGACGGGCCTGGCCGCACGTCGAACACCGCCGTGAGGGTCTGTGGCGAATTGGCGGCCACCGCCGAGGTGACCGGGATCGTCGCGGTATAGACACCCACGGGGAGCGCGCCCTTGGCGTACGTCAGCGTGATGGTAGTCGGCGCCGTCGTCCCGTTGAGCGTGGCCGTGAGCCAACTCGTCGGCTGGCCGGCCGCGTAGGATATCGTCCCGACCGCAAGGCTGCTCAGCGTGCCCATCCCGAGGTTGGCGATCGCGACGGTCCGCGGCGCCGGGTCCGGTGTGGTGAGCGTATCCAGCACCGAGTCCCGCGCCGGCGCGAGGCTGATGACCGGAGGCAGCGGACCGATGCTGAAGGTCACTGTCACCGACTGGGGGGAGTTCCCCGCGGACGGGGAGGTGATCGGGACCGTGGCCGAGTAGACGCCCGGTGCGAGCGAGCCCTTGGTGACGCCGACGGTCAGCGTCGCCGGCGCGGTGCCGACGTCCAGGCTGGCCGCGAGCCAGCCCGTCGGCTGCCCGGCGCCGTAGCTCACGGTACCAACGGCCAGGCCGCCGAGCGTGCCGGTGCCGACGTTGGTCACGGCGATCGCCTGCGGCGGGGGATCGGACGTGGTCACGGTGTCGTAGAAGCTGAGGGTCGTCTGCGCCAGCCCGATCAAGGGCAGGGGCCGCACGTCGAACGTCACCGCTAGGTTCTGGGGCGAGTTCAAAGCCACAGGCGACGTGAGTGGCACCGTGGCCGTGTAGACGCCGACCGGCAGCGTGCCCTTGGCAAGGGAGAGCGTCACGGTCGCCGGCGCGGTGGTCGTCGCCCCCAGGCTCGCGGTGAGCCAGCCGGCGGGCTGGCCGGCTCCGTAGATGACCGCCCCGACCGCCAGACCGCTCAGCGTCCCCGTCCCGATGTTGGTGACCGAGACGGTCCGCGGCGCGGGGTCCGTCGTCGTCAGGGTGTCTATGACGGTGACGGTCGCGGGGGTGATGCCGATGGCGGGCACCGGGCTGACGGTGAACGTCACCGGCAGCGCGCTCGGGCTGTTCGACGCCTCCGGCGAGGCGAGCGAGACCGCGGCCGAGAACGTGCCCGGCGGGAGCGTGCCGGTCGTGGCCGTCAGCCTCAGCGTCGTGGGGGCCGACGAGTTCCCGAGAGTAGCCGCCAGCCAACCGGTGGGCTGTCCGCCGGCGTACTGGATGCCGGCGAACGTGATATTCGCGAGCGTGCCGGCGCCGCCGTTCGTCACGCTGATCGTCTGCGCGGCCGGGTTCGCCTGGCCGGTGTTCGCCGTGAAGGTCGCAGCAGACGGCCCGAAGCTGATCAGCGCGACGGGGCCCGTTGCGACGACGATCGCCACGCTGTCCTTGATCGCGGCGCTGGCGCCCGACGTGGCCACGATCCACGCGTCCCCGTTGCTCCGCGCGGTGACGACGCCGCGCGCGCTGACGTGCGCCACGCCCGAGGTGCGGCTGTCCCAGAGGATCGGCATCGTGGAACAGCAGGAACCGCCGGACGAATCGATGGCGGTGAAGGCGAACGAGAGGCTGTCGCCCGGGTGCAGGACGACCGAGCGCGGTGTGATCGTG
>JBEKGT010000189.1:0-4881 GCA_050012655.1 Gemmatimonadales bacterium
AGAGCCCCGTCGCGGCCGCGACCTCCTCGGGCGTCGGCTCGCGGCGCATGGACTGCCGCAGTGCCTCGGCCGTGCGCACGATCTTCGAGAGGTCGGCGGTACGGTTCAGAGGCACACGCACCGTCCGCCCCTGCCGCGCCAGCGACGCGAGGATCGCCTGGCGGATCCACCACACCGCGTACGAGATGAACTTCACGCCCTGGTCGGGATCGAACTTCCGTGCGGCGGTCATCAGCCCCACGTTCCCCTCGCCGATCAGGTCGGTGAGGGGGAGCCCGCGGTTCTGGTATTTCTTCGCGACCGAGATGACGAACCGGAGGTTCCGGCGCACCAGCTCCTGCATCGCCTCCTGATCGCCGGCGCGCACCTTCTTCGCGAGGGCGATCTCCTCATGAGGCTTGAGGAGCGGGGTGACCGAGACCTCATAGAGGTACTGGTCGAGGATGTCCCGGTCGGCCTCGCCCGGCCCCAGCGGCATCAGGGGCTTCGAGGGACGACGGCGCTTCCGGGCGGTCTGCTCTGCCATGCGCTTCCTTATCTTGCGTGCCTGCCTGCACTTGCACGCCTCGAGCGTCGGAAACATCACCAGCCCGTGATACCCGTCACCCCCGCCAAGGTTCGGCGGGTGTCGGTTGACTAGGGCGGGGCACGAAAATACGTTTCCGGGCTCCGAAGGGAAGTACCCCCCTCCTTTCGGGCCCGTGGGGGCGTAGCTCAGATGGGAGAGCGCTTGAATGGCATTCAAGAGGTCAGGGGTTCGATCCCCCTCGCCTCCACCACGCGGGAATAGCTCAGTTGGTAGAGCACAACCTTGCCAAGGTTGGGGTCGCGGGTTCGAGTCCCGTTTCCCGCTCTGGGCGGTTAGCTCAGCTGGTTAGAGCGCTACGTTGACATCGTAGAGGTCACAAGTTCGAATCTTGTACCGCCCATCGCGCCCATAGCTCAACTGGATAGAGCGTCTGACTACGGATCAGAAGGTTGGGGGTTCGACTCCTCCTGGGCGCATGAGGGAGCAGCACGGCAGTCTCGGGGCGTAGCGCAGTCCGGTTAGCGCGCCTGGTTCGGGACCAGGAGGTCGGAGGTTCAAATCCTCTCGCCCCGACTCGAGTAGGTCCGCGGCGTTCCGGCGCCCCGGTGTAGGTCCACTGCAGTTCTGCGCCAGTAGCTCAGCTGGATAGAGCGTCAGCCTCCGGAGCTGAAGGTCGCAGGTTCGACTCCTGTCTGGCGCATCCCCTGTACGAGAAGCCCCGCGGGCGTCCTGCTCCCGCGGGGCTTCGCCGTTCCAGCCCTCAGCCGCACGCGCTCACCGCACCACGATCGTCCCCGTCATCAGCGAGCCGTGCACGCCGCGGTCGTACGTGTAGGTCCCGGCGGTCGTGAAGGTGAACTGGTAGGTGCCGGTCGTCTTGGTCGAACTGGTGGTGAAGCTCGATGCGCCCGTGGACTCGACGCTGTGCAGGAGCGAGCCCACCCACGTCCACGTCACCGTCCCGCGTCACGAGCGCGCCCTCCCGAGCACAGGGTCCCGTCCAAGACGCCGGGTGCGACCCGCACCCGTGCGCCAGATCCTACAAGCTTGAATTACAATTACGAGTAAACGACTCGGGATTCTACGGACGCGATGCAGTGCGCGGGGGCAGTGTGACCTGCGTCGCGGGGACGCGCGCGGCGTCCGCGTATTGACGCGCCGCGCGGGAACGGAGAACCTCCTGTCGTGATCCGTCACCCCGGACTCCTCGCGCTCGGCGCGTCGCTCCTCCTCACCGCATGCGCGCACCGGCCGGCCGCCCCCTTCGACCGGGCCACCGGCGCCCTGAGCTTCGAGGCCGCGTGGCGGATCGTCCACGAGACGCACTTCGACACGACCTTCAATGGCGTGGATTGGGTGGCGCTCGGCGACTCGCTCCGGCCGATGGCGGAGCGGGCGCGGAGCCGCGACGCGCTGCGGGGGGTGATCCGCGCAATGCTGGACCGCCTGGGCGAGTCGCACTTCACGCTGATCCCGCGCGAGGTGGCCGACTCCCTCGACCCGAGCGGCGGCGCGGTGGCGCGCGGGAGCACCGGGCTCGACGTACGGCTGATCGCGGAGCAGCTCCTCGTCACGGGAGTGGACTCGGGCAGCGCCGCCGCGCGGGCGGGGGTGCGGCCCGGATGGGTCGTCGTGGTGGCGGGCCACGACTCCGTCGCCGCACTGCTGCGGCGCGCGCGGGAACGGCCGGGGCGCTACCGGATCGAGACGGCCCTCTGGTCGGCGGGCCACGCGCGGCTCTCGCCGCCGCTCGACAGCGCGGTGGAGGTGGCCTTCCTCGACGGCGCCGACCGGCCCTCGCGCCTGCGGCTGGTGAGCCAGGCCGAGCGGAGCGAGCCGATCAAGTACGGGAACCTCCCGACCTTCTTCGTCCGGTTCCTGCACCGGCGCGTCGATGCGCCCGGCGGCGGGTGCGTGGGCGTCATCGCCTTCACCGGCTGGCTGGCGCCGGTGATGCGCCAGCTCGACGCGGCGGTGGACGCCGATCGCGGCTGTGTGGGGATGGTGCTCGACCTGCGCGGCAACACCGGCGGCCTCGGCGCGATGGTGGCGGGCGTGGCGGGCCACTTCCTCGACCGGCCCGACACCCTGGGCCTGATGCGGACCCGGCAGACCACCCTCGCCTTCATCGCCAATCCACGGCGGGTGACCGCCGACGCGCGGCCCGTGCGGCCGTTCGCCGGGCCCCTCGCCGTGCTGGTGGACGAGGGGAGCGCCAGCGCCTCTGAGGTGTTCGCGGCCGGGATGCAGGCGCTGGGGCGCGCGCGGGTGTTCGGCCGCACGTCGATGGGGGCGGTCCTCGGCGCCTCCTTCGACCGCCTCCCAGATGGCGACGTCCTCTACCATGCCCTCGGGACCGTCACCGCACACGGTGGCCGCGCGCTCGAAGGGCGGGGCGTGATCCCCGACGACTCGGTAACAGCGACGCGGGCCGACCTGCTCGCGGGGAAGGACCCGGTGCTCGACGCCGCGGTGGGTTGGATCGCCGGCCAATCGCACGGAGGGAGACGATGACGACGCTGAGGCACATCACACTCGCGGCGCTGCTGGGCGCAGCGTCCCCCGCCCTCCTGGCGGCTCAGGCGGCACCGATGACGGGGCTCCCGCCCGCGCGGACGGTCATATCCCGGTACGTCGAGGCGATCGGAGGACGGGAGGCCCTCGAGCGGCTCCCCTCGCGCTGGGAGCAGGGCCGCATGGAAGTGGCCTCCGCCGGCCTCGCGCTGCGCTACGAGCTCTTCGCCGCGCCGAACCGCCAGTTCACGCGCTCCCAGATGCCGGGGCTGGGTGAGGTCCGCAGCGGGATCGACGGACAGGTCGCCTGGCTCATCAATCCCGCGACGGGGCCGATGCTCCTCGAGGGCCTCGCCCTCCAGCAGGCGCGGCAAGGCGCCGACCCGCTCGCGCCGCTCCACCCCGACCGCTACGTCGCCGCCGCCGAGACGGTGGGCGACACGACGTTCGGTGGCGCGCGCTGCTGGAAGCTCAAGATCACGACAACGTGGAACGAGGAGTACTACGAGTTCTTCAACGCGGAGACGGGCCTGCTGCAGGGCGGCATTCGATCGCAGGCCTCCGCGCAGGGGAGTGTCGCGATCACGTCGCAGATCGTCGAGTGGCGCACGGTGGCGGGGGTCCGGATGCCGCGCGTCACCCGCTCGCAGATGATGGGGGCGCAGATCGTCAGCACCGTGGATACCACCGAGGTGCGCGCCATCCCCGATTCCGTCTTCGCGCTGCCGCCCGAGATCCGGGCGCTGCGTGGCGGGAACTGATTCATGACCCCTGCGCTCATGATTGGTGGTGCCTCCCGGGCTGGCGATCCCCCGGACCTGCCGGTAGCTCTCCGGGTAGGACCTTTCAACGAGGAGCGAACGTGAACGCTCGACTGGCCGTCCTGCTGGTGGCGGTTCCGCTGGCCCTGTCCTGCGCGTCGGGCGCCGGCCAGTCGGGCCGGATGGCGACACCCCGCCACGACGCGAACATCATCACCGCCGAGGAGCTGGCAGGCGTCAACGCATCGAACCTCTACGACGCGATCCGCCTGCTGCGCACCGAGTGGCTGGGCCGCGGCAGTCCGACGACGCTCCTCCCCGGCGCGGAGTACCCCGTCGGCGTCTATCTCGACCGCGTCCGGTTCGGAGACCTCGACGCGCTCCACCAGCTCCCGGTGAGCGCCGCGGTGCGGGTGCGGTACTACTCCGCGTCGGAGGCCCAGTCCGAATTCGGCGTCAGCAACCTCCAAGGCGCGATCCAGGTGATCACGATGCGGGGGCGATGACCGCCCGGCCCGCTCCCGCCCGGGCGGCACGGTGCCACGCCCTCGCGGACCGCCGCGATCGCATCCGGCCGCGGGCCGGCTATGTTGTGGCACGGCATCCGAATCCCCGCTCGCAGGAGTCCCGATGACGACCGCGCTCTCCCGCCGCTCCGGCGCCCCGCACCTTGCCTTCGCCGCCGCCGTGGTCCTGGCCGCCTCGGCCGCCGCGTGCGCGAGCACGACGACGAACGACTCCACCTGCCCGAGCCACGGGGCCGACGCCCAGCGGCCGACCAATGGGAAGATGCTCGCCTACCTGCTCGACTCGAAGACGATCCAGTACCACTTCCTGGACGTCCGGGTGGACACGATCGAATACACGTGGGACACGAGCCAGACCTACGCCGGCATCGCGTGCCTCCGCTTCCAGACGACCGATTCGGTGCACATCAACTCCTCCGGGGCGTTCCAGTTCCTGGCGAGCGGGAGCAACGGCGCCTACATGCGCCGTCACCTCACCGGCGGGGGCGTGACGACGGACGATTCGGTCATCGGCTACGTCTTCTCGGGGTGCGAGGGGACCGGCGGGACC
>JBEKGT010000190.1:0-4880 GCA_050012655.1 Gemmatimonadales bacterium
AGGCGGCCGCCTGGGTGTCTTGGCGTCTGGGGACTTGCCCCCGAATTGCCCCCGGGCGCCTGCCCGGCGAGATTCCCATACCCTATGCTGGCTTTCTGGCTCGCCCTGCTGCTGCAGCTGCAGATCCCGTCGCCGACGGGGTTCGTGAACGACTTCGCCGGGGTCATCGACCCGGCGTCGCGCCAGGCGATGCTCGGCGTCATCGCGCAGGTCCGGCAGGCGTCGCGCGGCGAGATCGTCGTGGTGACGCTGCGCGACCTTGGTGGCCGCCCGTCGATCGAGGTGGGAAGGGACATCATCCGTGCCTGGGGCGTGGGCGCCAAGGGCGGGCCGGGCGACAGCGCGGCCAATGCGGGCGTGGTCCTCCTGCTGAAGCCGGGGGAGCGGCCCGGCGACGGCAAGGCCGAGCTGGCGGTGGTGACCGGGACGGGCGCGGAAGGGTTCGTCACCGACGCGCTGGCGGGCCGCATCCGGGACGCCGTCGGCCGCGAGGCGACGCGGACGGGGAGCTACGCATCCGGCCTCGCCTTGGGCGTCGGGATGCTCGGGCAGGCCTACGCGCAGGAGTTCGGCTTCCGGCTGACGGCCGCACCGGCGGCGCCGGCGCCCGAGGAGACCGACGAGCAGCCCGCCCGGCGGCGTGGCTCGCCGGTCGCCTTCCTGGTCATCCTGTTCATCATCATCATGATCGCCGGCCGGCACCGGGGAGGCGGATCGGGGCTGCTGCAGGGCCTCCTCTGGGCCTCGATCCTCGGTGGTGGGAGGGGGGGGCGCGGCGGGTGGGGTGGCGGCGGGTTCGGCGGCGGGGGTGGTGGCGGGTTCGGGGGGTTCGGCGGCGGCGGCGGATCCATGGGCGGCGGCGCTTCAGGGGGGTTCTGATGGCAGGGAAGAGCGAGCGGGACGTGGAGCGGTTCGCCGAGCGGCTGGAAGGCGCGCTCGGAGACGATCTCGTGGCCGCCGTCCTGTACGGGTCGGCGGCGCGAGGGACGTACGTGAAGGGGCGCTCGGACGTCAACGTCCTCGTCATCCTCCGCGATGCGTCGGCGGAGGCGCTGCGGCCCGCGGCGGCGATCCTCGCGGACTGGACGAAGGCGGGCGAGCCCGCGCCGCTTATCTTCGCGGAGGCGGAGTGGCGGGCATCCGCCGATGTGTTCCCGATCGAGATCGAGGACATGCGGGAGGCGCACCGGCTGGGCCGCGGCCGCGACGTGTTCGGCGGGCTGGCGACCACCCGCGCCGACTTGAGGAGCGAGCTGGAGCGCGAAGTCCGGAGCAAGCTGCTCCGCCTGCGGACCGAGTACGCGGCGGCAGCGCCGAGCGGGAAGGCGCTCGCCCGGCTGCTCCTGGCCTCTGCCAGCACCTTCCTCACGCTCTTCCGCGCGACGCTGCGGGTCGTGGGGCAAGCGCCCCCGCGCGAGACCGCCGCGCTGGTGCGCGCCACGGCCGCGGTGGCCGGGATGGACGAGCGGGCGTTCGACTGGGTCGTAGGAAGGCTCGAGGGGAAGGCGATGCCCTCGCTGGAGCCCTTCGATCAGGCCGCGGTCCGCTACGTGGATGCGATCGAGCGCCTCGCGCGCTTCGTGGACGAAACCCGAGTCTGAGGAGGACGTGTGATGCGACGGTGGACCTGGACCCTCGCCCTGCTCGCGCTGCCGGCGTGCGGCTACAACCGCATCCAGACGCTCGATGAGCAGGTGAACGGCTACGCGGGACAGATCAAGGTCCAACTACAGCGCCGCGCCGACTTGGTGCCCAACCTCGTCGAGACGGTGCGCGGGTACGCCCAGCAGGAGGTGACGATCTTCACCGCCGTCGCGGAAGCCCGCGCGCGGCTCGGCGGCGCGGTGCAGTCGGGGAACCTGCAGGAGATGTCGGCGGCGAACCAGGGCCTCACCGGGGCGCTGGGGCGGCTCCTGGCGATCTCCGAGAACTACCCGCAGCTCAAGTCGAACGAGAACTTCCGCGCGCTGCAGGACCAGCTGGAGGGGACCGAGAACCGCATCGCCACGGCGCGGCAGGACTACAACGGGGCGGTGCAGACCTACAACGCGTACATCCGGCAGTTCCCCCAGGTGATCACGGCGAAGGTCATCGGGAAGGGACCGCGCGAGTACTTCGAGCTGACCTCGGCGTCGGCGGCCGAAGCGCCGAAGGTGAACTTCACGCAGCCGGGGGCGGCTCCGGCAGTGCCTGCAGCGCCGGCCGGGACGACCAAGAGATAGGGGTCAGTAGCCAGACGCCAAGGCGTCAGGTACGGAACTACAGGTCCCAGACGCCCAGGGACGGAACACACAAGGGGCCGGGATTCTCTCCCGGCCCCTTGCTTCTGCCGACTCCCTGGGTGTCTTGGCGTCTGGCTCCTGTCAATCTGCGATGGCGTTCGGCATCACGTAGCGGAGCGGGTCCGTCGGGTGGCCGTTCACCAGCACCTCGTAGTGCAGATGGGGCCCGACCGAGAGGCCGGTGCTCCCCACCCACGCGAGGCGGTCGCCGCGCTTGACGGCCTGGCCGACGGCCACGCCGGCGCGCGAGAGGTGCGCGTAGCGCGTCTGGATGCCGTAGCCGTGGTCGATCATCACCGACAGGCCGTAGCCGTTCTCCCAGCCCACCTTGACGACGCGGCCCGACGCGGGAGCGATGACCTCGGTGCCGTAGGGCGCCGCGATGTCGATCCCCTCGTGCGGCCGGTTCTCGTGCAGGATGGGGTGGTAGCGGATGGACGAGAAGCGGCTCGCCAGGAAGCCGGTGGTCGGCATGATAGAGGGCATCGCCGCCAGGCGCTGGACCTGGTACTGGAGGCTGTCCGCCGCTTGCTTGAACGACGTCGCGATCAGGTTGGCACGGCGGATCAGCGCGTCGAGGTTGGCGTGCACCGAGAAAGCCTGACGCCCAGTGGTGCCGCCCTCACTGAGCAGCGCCTCGCGCTCCGGCCAGCTCCCCGCCGGCCCGCCGATCCCGGCGCGCCGCACGTCAGGATCGAGCGGCTCGAGGCCCGCCACCAGGCGGATCTCCTCGTCGCGGCGCGAGATCAGCGCGAGGGTGTCGGAGAGGTTCTCGACGCGCCCGCCGAGCCGCTGGATCTCGCCCGCGAGCACCTGGTTCTGGCGCTCGAGCTGCGCGTTCTTGGTCGCGTCCACGGTGTGCGTGAGGACGGTGAACACGGCGGCGAAGACCGACGCTGCGGCGACCGTCGCCACACCCGCGAGCAGCTTGACGACCGTCGCGGAGACGGCGACGGACTTCGAGCTGCCTGCGGTGTGAGGCACGACGATGACCGTCCAGCGGCGGTTCGCCATCCACGCTCCGGGAATGCACACGAAAGACAATGGCCGCCTGGACACGGCGGTCTGCGGACCCTTCGTTCGCTGCCCAATGTTACCACTCGGCCGGAAGCCCTGTCAACCGCGAAATACGCTCCGGATTCGCACCGTGGGGGCTACCTGATGTAAGGCATTGCGGGGCCTCAGGATACTGGGCGCTCCGGCTTGGGGAAGAGGGGGGGGATCCGGCGGGTCTGCGCTCCCGCGAGGGCGGGGTGTTCCGCCCGGTCCCAGGCGCCGGTGGGGGGCACGTGCGCCCCCTGGCCGAGGGCGGCCCAGAGCTGGTCGGCGGCAGCGGGGATGAAGGGCGAGGCGAGCACCGCCAGCCGCAGGAGAGCGCGGCTCAGCGCCGCGAGGGCGGCGTCGAGGGCCGCGTCATCCCCCTGCTTGGCGAGGTTCCAGGGAGCCTGCTGCCCCACGTAGGCGTTGGCCTCAGCCACGAGGTCCCACGCCGCGGCCCCTCCGCGGTGGAGGAGAAGGCCGTCCATGGCCTCCGCGTAGCGCCGCACGGCGTCGTCACCGGCGGCGTCGAGGGGTGTTGCCTGGGCCGCATCCGGCACGACGCCGCCGCGGTAGCGTTCGAGCATCGCGAGGACGCGGGACGCGAGGTTCCCGAAGGCGTCGGCCAGCTCCGCGACGTAGCGGTCCTCGAAGCGCTCCCACGAGAAGTTCCCGTCGGCGTCGAAGGGCACCTCGCGCAGGAGGAAGTAGCGGAAGGCGTCGGCGCCGAAGCGGTCCACGGCCTCGGACAACTCGACCTTGACGCCGGCGGACTTGCTGAACCGCTCGCCGCCGAGGCCGATGAAGCCGTGCGCCCACACCCGCTCGGGGAGGGGGAGGCCGGCGGCCTCGAGCATCGCAGGCCACACGAGGCAGTGGTGGCGTGTGATGTCCTTGCCGATAACGTGCAGCTGCGCCGGCCAGCGCGCCTCCCATCCGTCGGCGGGGAACCCGGTGGCGGTGAGGTAGTTGGGGAGCGCGTCGAACCACACCCAGGTGCCCTGGTGCTCCCCGGAGGCGGAGGGGAACGGGAAGGGGATGCTCCAGGCGAGGTGGGAGCGCGTGATGGAGATGTCCTCGAGGCCCTGGTCGAGGAGCGCCAGGATCTCGTTGCGGCGGCTCTCCGGCTGGAAGAAGGCGGGCCGCTCGGCATACAGGCGCTTGAGGAAGGGCGCGAAGCGGCTGAGCGCGAAGAACCAGTTGGTCTCGGCGGTCCACTCGAGGGTGCGCGTGGGGTGCTCGGTGCACTTCCCGTCCACGATCTCGCTCTCGCGCTTGAAGGACTCGCAGCCGACGCAGTACCACCCCTCGTATGAGCGCTCAAAGAAGAGGCTCCGGTCGCGGGCCGCGATGCGCTCGATGAGGGCCTTCACGCCGGTCTCGTGGGCGGCGTCGGTGGTGCGCATGAACTGGTCGTGCGAGATGGCGAGCCGCGCCCACATCGCCTGGAAGCGGACGGCGAGTTCGTCGGTCAGCGCCTGCGGAGTGACGCCCCGGGCCTCGGCGGCCTGCGCTACCTTCTTGCCGTGCTCGTCCATGCCGATGAGGAAGTGCACATCG
>JBEKGT010000191.1:0-4868 GCA_050012655.1 Gemmatimonadales bacterium
CGACGGGGCAGACCTGGACGCACGGCGGATTCGCGCAGTGGTTGCACAGCTTGGGGACGAAGAAGCTGCGCACCACGCCCCCCTCCTCCACCGGCGCAGGGAAGCCGTCGATGCCGCCGTTGGGGCTGTCCACGGTGGCTTCGGCGTCCTCGTGGATGAGGTACCGCTCGACCCAGGTGCGGAAGTGGTGCGGGTCGCGCGGGACGTTGTTCTCCTCCTTGCACGCCGCCGCGCACTGGCCGCAGCCGATGCACTTGTTGATGTCCACGCCCATCCCGTAGTAGTGCTCGCGGGGATCGTAGCGCGGCGGGCCGCCGGTGGCCTGCGCGGTGTCGGGGGTGGCGGCCTGTCCGCCCGCGGCGTGCACCGTGTCTCCCGCCGCGGCGCCGGGCTGCTGCGCGGCGGTCAGGACGAGGGGCGCCGCCGCCGCGACGCACGCGCCGACGAAGGAGCGGCGGTCGATGCTGCCGCCGGATTGCGCCGCGGCGCTGCCGGTCGCCTCGCGCTCGTCAGCCATCAGCGCGCCTCGGGATAGTGGGGGTAGTGGCACTGCCAGCAGACGTACCGCTCGCCGTGGGTCGCGAGGTCCACCTTCGGCGGCCGCGCATCGGGCAGGTCCGCCGGCGGCGGGGCGTTGGTGGCGTGGCAGCGCCCGCAGAACTCGCGGCTCGCCGGCTTGGTGGGGAGGAACTGCCGCGGCGCCTGCGCGTGGCGCGGGTCGGCCGTGTGGCACTCCGTGCACGCGAGTTGCGCGTGCGGGGAGACCGCTTTGGTCCTCGCAATCTCGCCGTGGCACGCCGCGCAGCTCTCGGGCGGATGCGGGGGCGTCGGGTCGTGCGGGTTGTGGCAGGAGAAGCAGGGCCGCACCGGGTTGTGCAGCACCGGGTCGATCTGCGGGAAGCCCGTGGGGCGCGCCGGATTGAAGGCGTGGCACCGCACGCAGAAGGCGCGGTCCCGCGGTGCCGTGGGCTTGTGGCCGAGGGGATCGGTGGTGTGCGCCGCCTCAGGGCCGTGGCACGCCTCGCACGCCACGCCGCGGTGGAACGAGGCCGCCTTCTTCGCCACCTCCGCCGGGTGGCACATCGCGCACGCCTCGCGCCCCGCGTAGTGGACCGGCAGCACGGCGATGCTGTCCACCGCCGCGGCGCGGTAATGGCCCTTCTCGCCGAAGGTCCGTGGCACCAGGAAGTGCCGCGCGGTGAAGTACGCGGCCACGAGCAGCAGGGCCACCACCGCGAGGCGGCGGACCTGCTGCGGCAAGGCGGCGAAGACCCGCCAGGGTGCGAACCGGCGTGCCACGGTGCTCCCCCTGCGCTGGGCCCTCTTACTTCTTCAGTGTGCGGAGGTACGTCACCAGCGAATGGACCTGCGCCGGAGTGAGACGGCCGCCCATCGCCGGCATCTTCCCCTTGCCCGCCGTGATCGCGCGCACCCAGACGCTGTCCGCCGGCGCCACGACCGTCGCGAAGTCGGGCATCGCGCCCATCGAGCGCACCATCCCCGCCGCCGGGGTCCCCGTCGCGCCGTGGCACACCGCGCAGTTCGCCGTGTACAGCTGCGCCGGCGTCTGCGCTGCCGCCGCCGGCTGCTGCGCCGACAGTGCGCCCGCGCCCATGACCACCAGCACCGCCGCGCCGACCATCACGTGCTTCACGCTCATCGTCGAACCCTCCGTGTGGGTGTCTCCGAGATCCCCGACGTTCTCGCCCGCATCCCGCCCGCGGGCCGCGATCGGCTGAATGTGCACGAACCGCCGATCAACAGCGACCTCAAATTCCGTGCCAAGTAGTCGTAATTCCGGAATCCGGCACTCCGCCGAGGCGCCGGCGGCTGCAAACTCAATGGGCGGAGCACGAAGCTCAATGATGCGTTTGCACCACGCCGGCGAGCCGACAGGCTTCGGCCGCCTACCCGGGGCCCGCGTCAGGCGGAGAGCCACGCGCCAGAACGCGTCGAGGGCGGCCCGGCAGGACCGCCCTCGCTGCATCCCGCGCTCCACGCGGGGAGCGTCACCCTCCGGCGGGGACCCCCTCGCTCACTGCTCCACCTGCGGCAGGTCGTCGAGCGCGGCGGCGATGGCCGCGTCGGGGCTCGGCGTGTCCTCGAGCGTGCCGTCGAGGAACGCCTCGTAGGCGGCGAGGTCGAAGAGCCCGTGCCCCGAGAGCGAGAAGAGGATCGTGGCCTTCCGCCCCTGCTCGGTCACCTCGCGGGCCTTGCGGATCGCGCCGGCGACCGCGTGCGCCGACTCGGGCGCCGGCACGATCCCTTCCGTGTGGGCGAAGAGCCGCGCCGCCTCGAAGGTCTCCGCCTGCGGCAGCGCCTCGGCGTCGATGATGCCCTGTGCGAGCAGGCCGGAGATGAGCGGCGACGCGCCGTGGTAGCGCAGGCCCCCCGCGTGCGTGGCCGGCGGGACGAAGCCGTGGCCGAGGGTGTACATCTTGACGATCGGCGCGAGGCCCGCGGTGTCGCCGAAGTCGTAGGCGAAGCGGCCGCGCGTCAGCGTGGGGCACGACGCCGGCTCCACCGCGATCGCCCGCACCTTCCGGCCGGCGATGGCGTCGCGCACGAACGGCAGCGCGATGCCGCCGAAGTTGGAGCCGCCGCCGTGGCAGCCGATGACGTAATCGGGGTAGTCGTCCACCAGCGCGAGCTGGCGCTGCGCCTCGAGCCCGATGACGGTCTGGTGGAGCAGGACGTGGTTCAGCACGCTGCCGAGCGCGTAGTTGGTGTCCGATCGGGTGGCCGCCTCCTCGACCGCCTCCGAGATGGCGATGCCGAGGCTCCCCGGCGAGGCGGGGTCCGCGGCGAGCACCGCCCGTCCGCTCGCCGTCAGCGGCGAGGGGCTCGCCACCACCTCGGCCCCGAAGAGCCGCATGAAGGTGCGGCGGTAGGGCTTCTGGTCGTGGCTCACCCGCACCATGTAGACGCGGCACGACATGCCGAAGACGTGGGTGGCGAACGCGAGCGCCGAGCCCCACTGCCCTGCTCCGGTCTCCGTCGCGAGGCGCTTCACGCCGTGGAGCTTGTTGTAGTAGGCCTGCGGGATGGCGGTGTTCGGCTTGTGGCTCCCCGCCGGCGACACGCCCTCGTGCTTGTAGTAGATGCGGGCCGAGGTCTCGAGCGCCTGCTCGAGGCGGCGCGCACGGACCAGCGGCGTCGGCCGGTACATCGCGAGGACCTCGAGCACGCTCTCGGGGATCGCGATGAAGCGCTCCGTGCTCATCTCCTGCTCCAGCAGCTGGGGCGGGAAGATGCGGAGCAGCTCATCGGGGCTCACCGGCTTGCCCGTGACGGGGCTGAGCGGCGGGCTCATCGGGAAGGGGAGGTCGGCGAGCACGTTGTACCACGCCCGGGGGACCTCGTTCGCGCTCAGCGTGATGCGGTCGCGGCGCGCCGCGCCGCCGTGGGGGAGAGGCCGCCGGTCCTTGGGTCGCTGTGCCGTGCTCATCGCCAACACTCCTGGTGGGGGGAAACGAAAAGGCCCTCCGATCGGAGGGCCCTGGTGACGACGCGTCTTCGCTGACGCTAGCTCACGCTGGCACACCCTCCGCCGGAACGCACGAGGGGCCACCACCACGCCTGCTGCGTGGTGCGGGGAGCGTTGCCGAGGGTGCCGAGATCCGTCACGTGGGCTCCAATGCAGCCGTCAGCCGTCAGAACGAGTAGCCGTACCCGTGCAGCATAAGCAGTCGCCGGCCCGGACGGAAGTCCCCGGCGACGCAGCGCCGGCCGTCCGCCGTCAGCCCGCTCCCTGATGGCTGACGGCTGATGGCTACCGCCGGGTTTGGCAGCGCACCGCCCGTCGCGTAGCTTGGAGAGGGTCCCGGAGGGCTAGACCTAATTGGTAAGGCGGCGGTCTTGAAAACCGCTGGGCGCAAGCCCGTGGGGGTTCGAGTCCCCCGCCCTCCGCTACTGCAACACCGCAACGACTTAGGGCCGCTCTCGTCGTTGCGGTCAGATCCCTCCGGAGTCCCGTTCAGGACATAATTCGGGACATAGACAGGTTGCCCCTCAGGCGCACGCCGCTCTACCAGCGGTGCCAGCGCCGGGCTGGTCGCCGTACCAGCGCCAGGCTGATCTATGTCCTTCGATATGTCCTGCCTTGGGAAGTGGTGACGCTACATCACGTTCTGAAAGCCAGCAAACTGCACCACCGCTGGGCGCGTTCGCTGCGGGTAGCAGCGTTCCTAGCGTCCGACTAGCAGAATGACGATTCAATCGCGGCGCCAGGCAAGGGAGTTGGGCCGGAAGGGCGGCCTCGCAAAGGCCGCCAAGCTCAGGGCGGCGACGGCTCTGCCTGCCCCTTTCGCCGGCTCCATGCTCGACATGATGGACGCCGCCGGCCTCACGGGACCCACCTGGGAGGCGTGGCGCACCTTCTGGCGCGCGGTCTATGCCCTGCCGATGTCGGAGGCCGACCTCGAGCGATTCACACGCCACACGGGGCGCCAGACCCCACCACCGGCGCCGGTGCGGGAGGCGTGGCTGATCGTCGGACGCCGCGGCGGCAAGAGCCGGAGCGCCGCCCTCGTTGCGCTCTTCCAGGGCATCCGCCGCGACCACAGGTCTCTGCTGGCCCCTGGCGAGCGGGCGGTGGTCCCGGTGATCGCCGCCGACCGTCAGCAAGCGCGGGCCACCTTGGGCTACCTCAAGGGGCTGCTTCACCTGCCCGTCTTCTCGTGCTACCGCACCCGGATGCTGAAGGACAGCGTCGAGTTGACCACCGGCGCGGAGATTCGCGTCTCGACGGCTTCCTACCGCACGACACGCGGCTACACGCTGATCGGCATTGTCGCCGAGGAAGTTGCGTTTTGGCTCAGCGACGAGACGGGCGCCAATCCTGACTCCGAGGTGCTCGGCGCGCTGCG
>JBEKGT010000192.1:0-4854 GCA_050012655.1 Gemmatimonadales bacterium
GACGCGCCGCCGCCGGGCCCGGACGACGTTCTGCTCGGCCGGCCCAGCGTCCTCGCGGACCAGCCGGAGTTCGCCCAGGGCGACCGGATGCGCGAGCTCCTCGCCCTCACCGAGCAGCGCGAGCACCTGCGCCGCGTCCTCGCCGATCGGGCGAAGACCTTCGGGATGACCGTGACCATCGGCGGCGAGAACCGCACGGCGGAGCTCTCGCGCCTCTCCCTCGTGACCTCGCCCTACCGCGCGGGCTCGCTCTCGGGGGTCATCGGCGTCATCGGCCCGACGCGGATGCCCTACGAGAAGGTGCTGGCGCTCGTCGAGCACACCTCGCGGATGGTGAGCGATCTGCTGCGATGAGCGACTACTACGCTCTCCTCGGCGTGGCGAAGGGCGCCGACGACGCCGCGATCAAGAAGGCCTACCGCAAGCTGGCGATGCAGCACCACCCCGACCGGAACGACGGCGACAAGGGGTCGGAGGCGCGCTTCAAGGAGATCACGGAGGCGTACGAGGTGCTCCGCGACCCCGAGAAGCGGCAGCTCTACGACCGGTACGGGGAGGCGGGGCTCCGCGGCTCGGCGGGGCAGCGGGCGGGATTCCACCCGTTCGACATCTCCGAGGCGCTGAACATCTTCATGCGCGACTTCGGCGGTTTCGGCGGGTTCGAGGAGATGTTCGGCGCGGGGCGCGGCGGCCCGGCCGACCGGCGCGGCGGCGACCTCCGGGCCGCGGTCACGCTCACCCTCGCCGACGTCGCGCAGGGGGCGAAGAAGCAGCTCCGCTACCGCGTGATGATCGCGTGCGACACCTGCCACGGCACCGGGGCCAAGGCCGGCACCAGCGCCAGCGTGTGCGGCACCTGCGCCGGGAGCGGCGAGGTGCGCCGCGCTCAGCGCTCGATCTTCGGCCAGTTCTACTCCGTCTCCCCGTGTCCGACGTGCGCGGGCGAGGGGCAGATCATCGCCGACCCGTGTCCGGTCTGCCGCGGCGACGGCCGGATGCGCTCCGACCGCACGGTGAGCGTGGACGTGCCGCCGGGGGTGTCCTCCAACAACTACCTCACGCTGCGCGGGCAGGGGCACGCGGGGCCCCGTGGCGGCCCCCCCGGAGACCTGGTCGTCACCCTCGAGGTGGAGGAGGACGAGCGCTTCGACCGGCACGGCGACGACCTCGTCTACGACCTCCCCGTCTCCTTCAGCCAGGCGGCGCTCGGCGCGGAGCTGTCGGTGCCCACGCCCTACGGCGAGGAGACGGTGAAGGTGGCCCCCGGGACGCAGGCAGGCACCGTGATCCACCTTCGGAGCCGCGGGCTGCCGCACCTCGGCTCGGCGGGGAAGGGCGACCTCCACGTGCGCATCGCCGTCTGGACGCCCGGGCGGGTGACGCCGGAGATGGAGGCGCTCTTGCGCCAGCTCGCCACGCTCGAAGGGGCGCCGCCGGACGTGAAGGAGGCGAGGACGTTCTGGGACCGGATGAAGGAGGCGCTGGGCGGATGACCCCGGGTGCCGACGGCCCTGCGGCCACCGCATTCGCGCGCGGCCCATTCCTGGCGGGGGGCGTGGTAATCCTCGAGGAGGAGGAGGCGCACCACCTGCGGGTGCGCCGGGTGGCGGAGGGCGCGGCGATTCGGCTGGTGGACGGGAAGGGCGGCGTCGCGACCGCGCGCCTCGCCATCGAGCGGCAGGTCCTCGCCGCACGGGTCGTCGCCACGGCCACCGTCGCTGTGCCGCCGCGCACCGAGCTCCTCGTGGGGGCGGGGGACCGCGACCGCTTCCTGATGCTCGTCGAGAAGGCCACCGAGCTGGGCGCCAGCAAGATCGTGCCGCTGGTGACCGAGCGGTCGGTCACCGTCGGCACCCGATTCCAGGCGACCCACGTCGAAAAGGCGATCCGCCGTACCCATGAGGCGCTGAAGCAGTGCGGCGGCTCGTGGGTCCCGGCCGTCGTGGCGCCCGTCGCGCTCGCCGAAGCGCTCCGCTCCCCCGTGAAGGGCGCCGTCCGCCTGATGGCGCAGGCCGACGGCGGCCCCCTGCCGCCGCTGCAGGAGGGGGACGTGGTGCAGTGGCTCGTCGGACCGGAGGGAGGCTTCGCCGACGGGGAGCTCGCGGCCGTCCGCGCCGCCGGCTTCGTGTCCGTGGCGCTCGGCCGCTCGACCCTGCGCTTCGACACCGCGGCCGTGGCCTGCCTGGCCCTGACCGCCGCCGCGCGGCTGCGCGGCGGCGACCGCTGAGGGGAGGGAGCACGTGAGCGACAGCTGTCTCTTCTGCCGGATCGTGCGTGGGGAGATCCCGGCCACCGAGGTGTACCGCACGCCAGCGCTCGTCGCCATCCGCGACGTCGGCCCCCAGGCGCCCACCCACGTGCTGGTGATCCCCATCGAGCACATCGACTCGCTCAATGCCGTCGAAGACGGCGCTCTCCTCGGGGAGCTCCTCCTGGCGGCGCGGGAAGTCGCCCGGAAAGAGCGCGTGGACGTGCGCGGCTACCGCCTGGTGATCAACACCAATGCGGACGGCGGGCAGTCGGTGGGACACCTCCACGTACACGTGCTTGGCGGGCGGGCGATGGGCTGGCCGCCGGGCTGACGCCCTCGCTTGTCGAAATGCTGGAACTCAGCTAGCATTAAACGTTTGCGGGATAGTCCGTCACCATCAGCACACAGGTCAGGCCGCAATGCCGGAAGTCATCATCCACGAGGATGAGAACTTCGAGCGCGCGCTGAAGCGCTTCAAGAAGAAGTGCGAGAAGGCGGGCATCCTCTCCGATCTCCGCAAGCATCGGCACTACGAGAAGCCGAGCGAGCGCAAGAAGCGGAAGATGAACGCCGCGCGCCGCAAGAACCGCCGCAGCCGCAGTGACCAGCGCTAGCCTCGCCGAGCAGATCCGCGCCGCGATGAATGCGGCGCGCAAGGACCGGGACAAGGCTCGCACGCTCCTCACTTCGACGCTCCTCTCCGAGATTGCCAATCGCCAGATCGAGCTGGGCCACGACCTCAGCGACCCCGAGGCCGTGGAGGTGGTGCGTCGCGCCCTGAAGAAGCGCCGCGAGGCGGTGGAACAGGCCCTCGCCGTCGGGCGGAAAGCGCACGCCGACCGCGAGGCGTTCGAGGCCGCCGAGCTGGAGAAGTGGCTGCCCCCCGACGTCCCCGAGGAGGAGCTGCGTGCGGCGGTCCGCGCCGCCATCGTGGGGGGCGCGAAGGACCTCGGTGCCGTCATGGGCACGGTGATGCCGCAGTTCAAGGGGCGCGCGGAGGGCAAGCTCATCAATCGGATCGCCCGCGAGGAACTGGCTCCGAAGGTATGACCGTGGCGTTTGACGAGTCCGCGCTCGCCGCCATCGAGTTCCCGTCCGCACTCGAATCCGTCGCCGAACATTCAGTCACCGCCCTGGGGGCCGCGTGGGTGCGGGCCCTGCGCCCGAGCGCCGACGCGTTCTGGGTGCAGGAGGAGCTGGCCCTCGTCGCCGATGCGGCGGGACGGCTCGCCGACCGGGAAGAGCTCCGCCCCGACCCGTTCCCAGACATCGCCGGCCTCCTCGGCCGCCTGCGGCTCGAGGGATCGGTCCTCGACGGCGCGGAGCTGGTGGCCGTCGGAGCCCTCCTGGCGGCGGCGCGCCTCTCCTTCGGGCGCGTGGACCGGGCGGCGCGCTCGGCGCCGCGGCTCCAGTCCCTGAGCGCTCCGCCGCTGCCGCGGGAGCTGGAGGACCGTCTCTCGGCGGCGCTCGAGCCCGACGGCCAGGTCAAGGACAGCGCCTCACCGGCGCTGGCGCGGGCCCGCCGCGAGGTCCGCGCCGCGCGCGAGAAGCTCGTCGCCCGGCTCGGGGCGATCCTCGACGGCCTCGATCCGCACCACCGCTCCCCCGACGCCGAGGTCACGGTGCGCGGCGGGCGGTACGTCATCCCAGTGCGCCGCGACGCGCGCTCCCGCCTCGCCGGCATCGTCCACGACGAGTCCGCGACCCACGCCACCCTGTTCGTCGAGCCCACCGAAGCCATCGAGCTCGGCAACCACCTCCGCGAGGTCGTGGCCGAGGAGGCGCGCGAGGTCCACCGCGTCCTGCGCGCGCTCACCGCGGCGCTGCGCGAGCACGCCGACGGCATCCAGGCCGCGTTCGAGCGGCTCGTCGTCCTCGACGGGACGTGCGCCCGGGCGAGCTACGCGCTGGCGCGCCGCGCCGTCCGTCCGGCGGTGGGCGAGGCCGCGGCGACGCGCCTGCGCATCTGTGGCGGCGCCCACCCGCTCCTGTTCGCGTCGCCGGCGCCCGTCGTGACCTTCGACCTGGAGCTGGGGGCCGACGAGCGGACGCTCCTCGTCTCGGGGCCGAATACCGGCGGCAAGACGGTGATCGTGAAGGCGGTGGGCCTGATCGCGGCGCTGGCGCAGAGCGGGGTCATCCCGCCGGTGGGCGAGGGGACGGCGCTGCCGGTCTTCTCCGCGCTGTTCGCGGACATCGGCGACCGCCAGAGCATCCAGGAGTCGCTCTCGACCTTCAGCGCGCACGTCACCGCCTTGCGCGACATCCTCGAGCGCGCCGACGCCGGGTCGCTGGTGCTCCTCGACGAGGTGGGCTCCGGCACCGATCCCGCGGAAGGGGGCGCGCTGGCGGCGGCGGTGCTGCGCTCGCTTACCGCGCGCGGCGCCCTGACCGTGGCCACGACGCACCTGGGCACCCTCAAGCGGCTCGCGGAGGCGGAGCGCGGCATCGTGAACGCGTCGCTCCAGTTCGACGGCGTGACGCTGACCCCCACCTACCGGTTCACCAAGGGCGTGCCGGGGCGCTCGTACGCGCTGGCGATCGCGCGCAACCTGGGCCTCGACGGCGCCGTGCTCGCCGACGCGGAGGCCTCGCTCCCCGAC
>JBEKGT010000193.1:0-4809 GCA_050012655.1 Gemmatimonadales bacterium
GAGGAGACTCACAGGCGGTCCCAGAGAAGGCCGACGAGGCCGAGGAGCATGGCGAGCTTGAGCCCGGCGCGGGCGCCCTCGGCCTCCTCGCGCAGCAGGCGGCCGCTGACGGCGGCGATGCCGACCACGATGAGGATCACGATGGAGCCGTACCGTGCGCCGTACGGGCCCGCGAGCCACGGCAGGAGCGCGACGGGGACGAACAGCGCGAGGGGGACCACGGCGGCGATGAACCCGGCGCGGCGGCCCCAGGCGATGGGGATCGTGCGGCGCCGCGCCGCGAGGTCGCCGGGGATGTCCTCGAGGTCCTTCACGATCTCGCGCGCCAGGTGGAGCAACGCCGCCAGCCAGAAGGGGACGAGGCCGGCGCGCCAGTCGCCGACGGCACCGGCGCCGTAGACGAGGGGGAGGCTCCCGACCAGGGCGACGACCACGTTCCCGACCACGGGTCGCGGCTTGAGGAGCGGGGAGTACGCGAGCATCACCACCAGCGCGGGGAGCGCGATCGCGAAGGTCGTCCGGCCGGCGAGCCACGCCAGGAGGAGGCCCGCACCGCCGGCGACGCCGCCCACGGCCACCGCCGCCTCGCGGGACAGCGCGCCGCTCGGCAGAGGCCGGTGGGGCTTGTTGATGCGGTCCGCTTCCACGTCCCACAGGTCGTTGGCGGCGTTGCCCGCGGCCCCGAGGCCCGCGGCGGAGAGCATCGCCAGGACCAGCTCGCGCGGGAGCGCCACTCGCCCCATCGCCAGGGTCCCGCCGATCGCGACCCCCGCCGCGGCCATCACGAGGTTGCGCCCGCGAACGAGCGCGCCGACCTCAGCGCCCAGCGACCGTGTCATACAGCTCCTCGTATCGGGGCACCACCTTGTCGACGTCGAACCGCGCCGCCCGCGCGCGCGCCGCCGCCGCCGCGGCGCGCCAGCGCGCGGGGTCGCGCAGCAACTCCACCGCGCCGCGCGCCAGCCCGTCCACGTCGCCGACGTCGCCGAGGAACCCTGAGATCCCGTGCTCCACCACCTCGGGGAGCCCGCCCACCCGCGTGCCAACCACCGGGACCCCGGTCGCCATCGCCTCGAGCGCCGAGAGGCCGAACGACTCCGTCTGGCTTGGCAGCAGGTAGAGGTCCGCCGAGCGCAGCGCGCCTGCCACGTCCTCGATCTTGCCCACGCACCGCACCCGTGCCGCGACGCCGAGCGCCGCCGCCTCACGCTCCGCCGCGTCGCGGTCGGGTCCGTCGCCCACGAGGATCAGCCGCGCCGGGATCTCCTCCTGCACTTTCGCGAAGATCCGCACGATGTCGAGGAGCCGCTTCACGGGGCGCATGTTGGAGATGTGCATCAGCACCTTCTCCCCTTCGCGCGCCGGGTACGCCTCGCTCGCCGGATGGAAGTGCTCGAGGCTGACGAAGTTGGGGATCACGGTGATGCCGCACTCCCGGCACCCGAAGGCCCGGTACGTCTCGTCGCGGAGGAAGTCCGACACCGCGGTGACGGCGTCCGACTTCTCGATCGAGAACCGCGTGATCGAGAAGTACGACGGATCCTGCCCCACCAGCGTGATGTCGGTGCCGTGCAGCGTGGTGACGATACCGAAGGCGTGCTCGTCGGCCATGATCTCGCGCGCCAGCCAGGCGCTCGTCGCGTGCGGGATGGCGTAGTGCGCGTGGATGACCTCGAGGCGCTCACGGACTGCCACCTCCTCGAGCGCGACGGCGAGCGCCAGCGAGTAGGGCGGGTGCTCGAAGAGCGGATAGTTGCCGATCCGCACCTCGTGGAACGTCACCCGCTCGTTGAAGCCGTGCAGCCGGAAGGGCTGGGCGTACGAGATGAAGTGGACGTCGTGCCTGCGGAGGGCGAGCGCGAGGCCGAGCTCGGTCGCCACCGCGCCGGAGCCGCCGTAGGTCGGATAACAGACGATGCCGATGCGCATGGGTCAGCTCCCCGCCGCACGATACCCGTCGAGTACCGCCCGCGCCAGCACATCCGGCTCGGCGCGCGCGTCGAGGCGCAGCGCCGGCTCGCCAAGCTGGTGGCGGAACCACGTCTCCTGCCGCTTCGCGTACTGGCGCGTCGCCTGCGCGATGGCGGCTTCGAGGGCATCCGCAGCGAGCCGGCCCTCGAGGTGCGCCACGATCTCGCGGTAGCCGACGGCGCTGAGGCCCGGCGCGTCCGGCGGGACCCCCGCGTCGAGGCACGCGCGCACCTCGTCCACCCAGCCGGCGTCCAGCATCGCCCGGGTGCGCGCCGCAATCCGCTCGTGCAGCACCGACCGCTCCAGCGTGAGCACGGCATACCACGCCCCCGCGCCACGCGGGGCGTCCGCCCGCGACCCCTGGAGCGCCGACAGCGACCGACCCGCCAGCAATGCCACCTCGACCGCCCGCTCGACGCGCTGACGTCCGCCGCCGCGGAAGCCGGGATCGAGCCGCCGCGCCCAGCGCTCCCCCGTCTCCGGGGGCAGGGCGCGCAGCCATACACCGAGGCGCTGCCGCCGTTCCGCGCCGAGGTGGGGCTCCTCGAAGAGACCGTCGAAGAGCGCGCGGAGGTAAAGGCCCGTGCCCCCGACGACGAGCGGCGTCCGCCCGCGTGCGGCGATCCCCTCCATCCACCCGGCGGCGTCGCGCGCGAACCGCCCCGCGGAGTACCGCTCGCGCGGGTCCACGAACCCCACGCCGTGGTAGGGCGCGGCCGCGCGCTCGGCGGCCGTGGGGGCCGCCGTCCCGATCGGGAGCCCGCGGTAGATCTGCCGCGAGTCCGCCGAGACGATCTCGACCGGGAGGAGGCTCGCCAGTGCGGTGGCCACGGCGGTCTTCCCGACGCCGGTGGGCCCGACGAGGACGGGCTCGCGCACCGCTCAGCGGCGCCCGAAGCGCCGGTGCAGCTCCACGAGGGGGAGCTGGACGATCGTCGGCCGCCCGTGCACATCGTGCGCCGGGAGTTCCGCGGCCATCAGCCGCTGCACCAACTCGTTCATCTCCGCCGTCGTGAGCGGCTGCCCCGCCTTGATCGCCGCGCGGCACGCGAACGTGGAGGCGAACCGCTCGACGCGATTGTGGAGCCCGCCGAACCGGCCGCCCGCGAGGTCGGCGACCACCTCGCGGAGGCAGCGCTCCGCGTCGAACCGCGGGTGCGGGGCGGGTGTGGCGTGGACGATCAGGGCCGAGCCGCCGAACGGCTCCACCTCGTACCCGAGCCGTGCGAGGAGATCGCCATGCGACTCCACCGCCTCCAGCTCCTCCGGCGCCAGCGTGACCGTGAGGGGGAAGAGGAGCTTCTGGCCGCCGGCGGCGCCCTCCGTGAGGGTGCGCATCGCCCGCTCGTAGAGGATGCGCTCGTGCGCCGAGTGCTGGTCCACGATGAGCAGACCGTCGGCCGCCTCGACGAGGAGGTACGTCTGGTGCAGCTGGGCGACCACGCGGAACTCGGAGGGCGACCGGGGCATGTCGGCGCCCTCTCCGGCGCCCGCCGGCGCGCCGGCGTCCGGCTCCGTCCCCGCCTCGTCCCCCTGCCCGCCGGCGGCGAAGAGGTCCCGCACCGGAGCGCCGGCCCCCGGCGCCGGGCCGACCGCGCGGTGCTCCCACGGCATCGAAGCCCCGGCGGCGTACGGCGCCGCCGCCGTCAGCGGGCCGAGCGCCTCGTGCACCGCCTCCTCGACCGCGGCCTCTACCGCGTAGCGGTCGCGGAAGCGCACCTCGAGCTTCGCGGGGTGCACGTTGACGTCCACGTCCGCCGCCGCGACCTCGAGGCACAGGATCAGGCTCGGGCGCACGCCGGCCGGCACCGTCGCGCGATAGCCCCGCTCCGCCGCACGGACGAGGAACGGGTCGCGGAACGGCCGCCCGTTCACGAACAGGTACGCCACGCGCCCCGACGCCGCGGCCTCCGCCGGGCGCTGGATGAGCCCGGTGACCCGCACCCGCTCCGACGCGGAGTCCACCGGCAGCAGGGTCGCCGCGAGCCGCTCCCCGAAGAGCTGCGCGGCCCGGTCGGCGAGCGAGCCGGCGGGGAGCGCCTCCACTACCGCGCGCCCGTCGGCGAGGAGCGTCAGCCCGAGGTCCGGCCGGGCGAGCGCGAGCGTCATCATCGCTTCCGTGCACGAGCGCACCTCGCTCCGGGTGGAGCGGAGGAACTTCCGGCGCGCCGGCGTATTGAAGAAGAGCGCGCGCACCGTCACCGTGGTGCCCGGCTGCCGCACCCGGTCCTCCAGCGCCGTCACGGCGCCGCCCGCAGCTGCGATCCGCGTGCCCACCGGCTCCGCGGCGGTCGCCGTCTCCAACTCGAGCCGGCTCACCGACGCGATGCTCGGCAGCGCCTCGCCCCGGAAGCCGAAGGTCGCGACGCCCACCAGGTCGTCCGCCGAGCGGATCTTGCTCGTCGCGTGCCGGTCAAGAGCGAGGAGCGCGTCCTCGCGCCCCATCCCTTCCCCGTCGTCGGCCACGCGGACCAGCGTCTTCCCTCCCGCCTCGATCTCGACGGCCACCGCTCCAGCCCCCGCGTCCACTGCGTTCTCCAGCAGCTCCTTCACCACTGAGGCGGGCCGCTCGACGACCTCGCCGGCAGCGATGCGGTTCGCGACGGCGTCGCTCAAGATGGCGATCCGGCGGGTGGTCATGGGCGTCCCTCGCGCACTCAGCCGAGGGCCTGGAGCACGGCGGCGCGCACGTCCGGCGTGCCGTCATCGCGGTGCCGTTCGAGGGCCGCGCGTGCGTCCGGAGTCCCGATGGACCCGAGCGCGCGGACCGCGGCGAGTCGTACCACCACCGCGCGGCGCTGGAAGACCCCGCTCACCGACTGCGCGAGGTCGGCGAGG
>JBEKGT010000194.1:0-4801 GCA_050012655.1 Gemmatimonadales bacterium
CGGACTGAACACCCCCATCGCGGTCTCGCCGCCCTGCAGGCCGAGCCGTTCGCGGGCGGCGTCGCGGGAGAGGCCGGAGACGGGCAGCGTGGCCCCCACGGGTGCGAGGGTCACAGGCACGCGGCCGCCGTTCCAGCGCGACAGCCGTGCCACCCACGCGGCCACCGGCGCGTAGGCGCGGTCGGCCAGTCGAAGGACGGCCAGGAGTTGCGCGCGCTGCGGCCCTCCCGTGAGGAGCCAGGGGAGCCGCGTGAAGGGCACGAATGGCTCGTGGACGAAGACCGCGATGCGCACGCCCGCGCGGCGGACGCGGCGCAGCGCCGTCACCAGCCCCGGCGCGACGCCCAGCCGGGCGTAGAGGAACGGGACGTACTGGACCAGCACCCGGTCGGCGCCGGCCTCGGCCAGCGCGTCGGCGAGGTCGCGACCGCCGTGCGGGCCCGGGCCGACCCCGAGGTAACAGGGGATGGGGGCGAAGAGCGCTGCGTCACCCCGCCCTGCGAAGACGGAGACGGCGGCGTCGCGGCCCGAGAGGGCGCGCGCCAGAGCGAGGGTGTGATCGGAGACGCCGCCGGCGACGCCGGGGACGTCAGGCGAGAAGAGGGCGAGGCTCACGCGACGCGGGCTGGGCTTGCACGCTGGCGGCGGACGTGGCGGCCTCCGCCTCGAGGCGGCGCAAGGTGGCGAGGACGCCCGCGAGCATCCAGTAGACGGCGGTGATGGGGTTGCCGAGGAACGCCTGCGAGCCCCACGACATCGCCAGCACCCCGACCCAGACCCCGGCGATGGCCGCGCTCGTCGCCATGATGATGGGATCGCGGGAGCGCCGCGCCAGCCGCGCTGCGCCGACCGGCATGCCGATCAGCAGCACGGTGGCGAGGAGCGTCCCCGGGATCCCCATCTCCTGGAGCATCGTGGCGAAGAAGTTCTCCGAGTAGCCGATGCGCGTCTCGATCTCGTTGCGGAACGGGTCGGCGTTCAGCGTTTCCCGCATCACCGCCGCCCCCGGCCCCGTGCGGCCCAGCCCCGAACCGAGGGGGTAATACGTGAGCCGCAGTTCGATCTCCTGGAACGCGTTGTGGCGAGCCGTCAGGTAGGTCTCCATGTTGGCTAGCGTGGCCAGCCGGGTCGTCACGTCGGACTCCCGCCACTGCGGCGGGGCTCGGGGATCGACCCGGAGCGCCTCGTTGGCCATCGGACGCAGCACCGCCTGCACCCCGACGTATGCCCCGATGCCCAGCAGCGCCACCATCACCACCGCGAACACGCCGCGCCCGCTCTGCCGGAACCCGACGAGCGCCCCCATCGACAGGAGCGCGATGATGCACCCCAGGAACACCTGCCGGATCCCCGCGACCACGAACACCCCGGCCGCGAGCGCGATGGACAACCCCGCGAGCCAGCGCAGCTTGGCGGGGAGCTTGCGCGTCAACAGGAGGGCCACGGCGAGCGGCGTCACCAGGAAGGCGATCACCGACGTCCCTCCGGGCGTCGCGCTGGTTCCGAAGGGCCGCCACTCGTGCATGTACGAGATGTTCTGCCAGTACCTCGGCGAGAGATCGAGCACGCTCCGCGGACCCAGCGGGTACTGCACCAGCGCGGCGAGGTAAGGCACCAGCGCGATGCCGACCATCGCAGTCAGGATTGCGAGCACGTCCTCGCGCGTGCGGATCACGGCCGCGGCGATGAAGTACAGCGGGACCATCGTCAGGTAGAGCTTGAACGAAGCCAGCGCGGGAATCAGTCCGGGGCTGTACGGGTTGAACAATTGGAGGACGATCCATAGCGCGTACAGCCCGATCCAGCGGATCCACGGCAGGTCGGGGAGCAGTGCCCGGCGGCGCGCAATCGCGTCGGCCGCCCACGCTGCGGCCACCGTCAGCACGATGATGTCCATGCCGAGGTGCACAACGCGGTTGTAGTTCGACATCAGCTTGAGGAACCCCTCGATGCACAGGTAGCCGAACATCACCACGAGTGTCAGGCGACGCTTGCCAAAGCCCAAGCACAAGCCCGCCACGAAGAGGGGGATGAGGGCGTAGACCACGCCGTAATATGGGGTTGCAGCCCGGGGACCGCCACGTTAACTCTAGGCACCGCTTTCCCCGGGACGGGCGTGCGATCGTACCTGCTGACCTTCGTCCTCGCCGTCGTGTTCGGCCTGATCCTTACGCCGTTGGCCATCGTGGTGGGACGCCGCCTGTCCCTCCTGGACCGGACCACCGACCCGCCGGTCCCGCGGGCGGGCGGCCTCGCTATCGTGGGGGCGACGGTCCTCGCGCTGCTGGTGCTCGCGCTCGGATTCGCCCCCGCGCGGGCCATCCTCCAGGACGGGCTGGGCCGGATGGCGCCGGTGCTCTGGGCGGCCGGCGGGCTGTTGCTGCTCGGTGTGGTGGACGACCGCCATCGGCTCATGGCGCGGCCCAAGCTGACCGCGGAGATCGCCCTCGCGGTGGCGCTGTTCGTCTGGGGTGGCGTCCGCGCCACCACCATCTGGCTCCCCACCGGCATCGTCGAGCTGGGGCCTGTGGTCGGCCTCGTCGTAACCGTGGTGTGGATCGTCGGCATCACCAACGCCTTCAACCTCCTGGATGGGATGGATGGTGCCGCTGCGGGCGCGGCGGTGTTCGCGCTCCTGGCGATGTTCGTGACCTCCGTGACGCTGGGGCAGCCGCTGGTGGCGCTCGTCACGGTGGCGCTGGGCGGGGCGACGCTGGGATTCCTCCCCTTCAACTTCGCGCCGGCACGCGTGTTTCTCGGCGACGCCGGCAGCCTCTTCCTCGGCTTCATGCTGGCCACGCTGGCCATCGAGGGGTCGCAAAAGGGCACCGCGGTCGTCGCGCTCGCCATCCCCCTTGTCGCCTTCGGCCTGCCGGTGCTGGACACTGGCGTGGCGATAGTGCGCCGGGCGGTGCGGGGCGCGCCGATCTTCACCGGCGACCGGGGGCACGTACACCACCGGCTCCTCGACCTCGGCCTCAGCAAGGCGCAGGCGGCGATCGTGGTCTACGCCATCTCGGCGGCGTTCGCTTTCGCTTCCATGCTGTTCATCAACCCGAACGTGCGCGGTATGGCCGTGGTGCTCGCGATGGTCGGCCTGGCGTTCTGGCTGGCTGTGCGCTTCCTCCACGTCTACGAGTTCGCGGAGCTCGCGCGCCTCGCCCGTCGGGGGATGACCCAGACCCGCGCCATCGCCTTCAACGTAGAGGTGCGCAAGGCGGCGGTCGCGCTGCAGACCGCGCGGACGTGGGATGACTTCGCAGGCGCGCTCGCCGCCGCGCTCTCCGACACTGAGTTCGATGGAGCGTCCCTCGTGCTGTGTCCGCTCGCCGCCGGCAGCCCGCCGCGGGAGTTCGACCTCTCGGAGGGCGTGTTCCGCGAGTGCTCCCGGCCCGCCATGGCGGACGAGTGGGGCATCCACTTGCCGTTCGAGGTCGGACCGAAGGCGCAAGTGCGCGGTGAGCTGGCGGTCTTCCGGCGCTACGGCCGGCGGCCCCTGCTCGCGGACCTCGACCTCTTCATCGAGACCCTGCGGCCCGCCATCGCCGCCGCCGCCGCGCGCATCGAGCCGCCGGCCGCATAGGCGGGGCGACCCTGCGCATCCTCCACGTCGGGAAGTTCTATCCCCCGGAGTACCTCGGCGGGATCGAGTCGGCCGTGGTCAATCTCAACCGCGGGCTGGTGCACGCGGGAGTCGAGGTCACCTGCGCTGTCGCGCGGGTGCGAGGGCGCTCGCGCACCGACATCCAGGATGGGGTCACGGTCCATCGCGCGGCGAGCCTAGGCGTCGTGCTCTCGCAGCCGATCGCCCCCGGACTCCCGCTGTTGGTGCGGCGCACGGCGGCGGACCTCGTCCACCTCCACCATCCCAATCCCCTTGGCGACATCGCCGCGCTCACCGACCGCCCCAGGCCCCTCGTCCTGACCCACCACAGCGACGTGGTACGCCAGAGGCCCCTCCGGATGCTCTATTGGCCCCTCGTCCATGCGGCGATGCAGCGCGCCCGGCTCATCGCCGTTAGCTCGGCGCGGCTCCTCGGCGTTTCCCTCGAGCTGCGGGGCTTCGAGGCGAAGACGCGGGTGATCCCGTACGGCATCGATGACGCGCGCTTCCGGCCGAGCGCGGCGCTCGACGCCCGGGTGCGGGAGCTGCGTGCGCGGTGGGCCGGTGAGCCGGTGGTCCTCGCGGTGGGGCGCCTCGTGTCGTACAAGGGTCTCGAGGTGCTCCTTCAGGCAGCAGCGGGGCTGGAGCTGCGGGTAGTGCTGGTTGGCGAGGGTCCGGAAGTGCTGCGGCTGCGCGCGCTGGCGGGGCCGCGCACGACGTTCGAGGGAAGGGTGAGCGACGCCGAGCTCCCCGTCTACTACCGGACAGCCGACGTCCTCTGCCTCCCCTCTGTCTCCATCGCCGAGGCGTTCGGCATCGTTCTCCTCGAGGGGATGGCGTGCGGTCTCCCGCTCATCACCACGGCGCTCCCCACCGGGGTCGCGGATGTGAATCGGGATGGCGTGACCGGCCTGGTGGTGCCCCCGGGTGACCCGGGCGCGCTCCGCGAGGCGCTGGTGTCCCTGATGGCCGATCGGGAGCGGCGGGAGGCGTTCGGCGCCGCGGCGCGCGCCGTGTACGAACGCGAATACACCGCCGCGCTGATGGTGAAGCGGTACCTCGAGCTCTACCGCGAGGCGCTCGGCTAGCCGGCCGGGGCATCCCGCTTCCGCACCAGCACCGTCAGGGTCTCTACGACCTCCGCGGTCTCGAACCGCGGGTCGCGCGAGACGACCTCCGCGACGTACCGGACGCTCC